>JBCDFX010000234.1:0-6626 GCA_039177155.1 Cyanobacteria bacterium P01_H01_bin.119 | reverse complement strand
TTTGAAATTATGCGTGAGGCCCATCAAACCTTTAACCAGGCTAACAACGGCACCGTTCAAGGAGAGTTTTGCTTCAACTATCACAAATATCGCATCGAAGATTAGGGGCTGCTATCAGTTAGCCGCCGGCTGATGACAGCGTCAGGGAGACACCAGCCGATCGACTGAAGCGGGAATGGCAAGACTTATGCTTTAAGGCTTTTGCTCTCAACTAATGACACGATTTAAAGGGTTACCTAAAAAATAAAAAATAGCGTGAGCGTAGGACTACGGATTTTTTGGCCATTACTTGCCGGAAACTCAAGAAACTCACCTCAAGAATTGCGTGGTTTTGGCGACGCGTTCCCCCAACGTAGGGGAGAAAATAGGATTAATTCTGGAGAACGCACACAGAGTTCACCGCATCTATAGGGGGCAATCTTGGATGTTTGGTGCTCTGCTGAGGAAAGCGTCCTTACAGGTGAGCTGCCTGACCCTGGGGGCTTTATAGGGTCAGGCAATTTTTTTTAAAGAATTTTATCGAGTCCATAAATTAAAGATTTGAGCGGCATAACCCGACGAATTGCCAGCAGAACGCCCGGCATAAAAGAGGCGCGATCGCTAGTGTCATGGCGCAGAGTATAAGTCTGACCCGCTGCTCCAAAGATCATCTCCTGATGAGCAATTAATCCGGGCAGCCGGACGCTGTGGATGCGGATACCGTCAGCGGTGACACTGCCTCGTGCTCCCGCCATTTTCTCGGTTTCTTCGACTTCGGGCGCATTGTACTCTTTCTGAGTTTGGGCCAGCATTTGGGCGGTCTGCACGGCGGTGCCGCTGGGGGCGTCAGCTTTCTGGTTGTGATGCAGCTCAATAATCTCAACGTGGTCAAAGTACTGGGCCGCCTGCAGAGCCGCCTGCTGCATCAGCACCACACCGATGGAAAAGTTGGGCACAATTAGGCAGCCAATGCTGGCCTTCTCAGAAAACTCGGCTAGCTCTTGGATTTGCTTGGCGCTGAGCCCAGTGGTGCCCACTACCGGACGCACACCGTAAGCGATCGCGGCCCGGGTATTTTCATAGACCGAGTTTGGGTGGGTAAAATCTACCATAACAGCCTGTCCCTCAGCCTGCGCTGCAACAAGGGTGGCTTCTAAATCATTTAGTACAGGAATCTCCAAGGGTCCGCAGCCGGCGATTTCACCGATGTCTTCTCCCATCACCTTGGAGTTGCGATCAATTGCGCCCACTAATGCCAAGCCATCAGCTTGAGCGACAGCTTTAATCACCTCGCGCCCCATCTTGCCGCAGGCACCGTTGACAACAACAGGAATGGGAGCTGACTTTTCAGTTGATTGGGTCATGATCTGGGGTAAGAACTGCCGGGCGACTGCTGTACAAGCGCATTGTAGATCAGTGCAGATTTTATAGCAGTTGTCAGTCCGGTTAAAATCAGGCCATTCGCGGGGTGCTATGGCGCTGGTCAAATTGCTTACCGCACCCAGTATCGCTGGGATGGTTGATATAAGAGCAATCTGACTTGCAGCCTCGTCCTAATCGTCCCTTCGACTGCCGTATATGTGGTGAAGGGCTACTCTTTAATCGGATTCCCGGTAGGTGCCAATTAGGTAGAGCAGGGCCATACGAACCGCTACGCCGCTGGTGACCTGGCGCGAGACTAAGCTTATTTCAGGATCGTCCATTAAATCAGAGCTAATTTCGACGCCGCGATTGGTGGGGCCGGGATGAAGAACTTTGACAGTGGGACGACAGGCTTGGAGGCGATCGCGGGTCAGCCCAAATCGCTGATGATATTCGCGCAGGCTGGGCAGCAGGTGCTGGGTCATGCGCTCTCGCTGGAGCCGCAAAGCCATTACAAAATCGGCTCCAGCGAGGGCCTGATCTAGCTGCCAGTGAACCTTAACCTGGCGCGCCAACCGACCTGTGGCTGTCTTTAGCGGCTGCCCAAAGGCAGACTCAAACAGCTGAGGCAGCAGAGTTGGCGGCGCAGCTAGATGCACCTGAGCGCCGCACGCTGTTAGGCACCAGAGGTTAGAGCGGGCCACCCGGGAGTGCAGAATATCGCCGACAATGGCCACCTTCTTGCCCACAAGGTCTTGTACTGTCGGGCTGTCGGGATTGAGGCTCAAGCACAGGGTAAACAAATCCAGCAGAGCCTGGCTAGGATGGGCGTGCTGTCCGTCGCCTGCGTTAAGAACGCTCACTCCAGTTTTAAGCCGATCCATTTCACGGGCGATCGCTAGAGGCACGCCCGCTTCTCGGTGGCGAATCACCATAATGTCGGCCCCCATCGCCAGATAGGTTTTAGCCGTATCTAAGATGGTTTCTCCTTTGGTTAAGGAAGACGTGCTGGAAGAAAAGTTCAGCACGTCCGCCGATAGTCGCTTTGCCGCCAACTCAAAGCTGCTGCGGGTGCGGGTAGACGGCTCAAAAAACAGATTAGTAACCACCTGCCCCTGCAGCGTCGGCACCTTTTTAGTGCGTCGGGAGAGCACCTCCAGAAAGCTAGCTGCCGTTTGCACTACGGTTTCATACTCTGCAGGCTGCCAATCCGCCAGAGAGAGAATATGATGTCGGCTCCATTTTGACGCCGTCTGCAAATTTCCTGAATTCATCTGGCCCGAATTCATTTGGGGTGCCTGCTGCTGAATGCTCCGCAGAGACTAGCATATATGCAGAGGATTTCACCTTAAGCAAGATGCTCACTTTTTACCGTCGGCTCCGTCGGTTACAGATAATCTCAATCGCGCTGCTGCTAATTGCAGGCTGCGGGCAGTCCGTTGAACGCAGCAAGAGTGACACGATAACTGATGCACCCGCAGCAGTAACCTCTACTCCATCGACGAGCGATCGCGCCCCTAACCGCGAGGAGCCCGCAGCCTCTCTAGATTCGGATCAGCCCCAGTCTGAAAACGCCGACCTCACGGATACGGTGCCGGTTGTGATCTATCGGATTAACCGCGCCTGTACCGATTTTGTGGCCGAGCCGGCCCGGGTTATGCGCGATCGCGCCCTGGAACAGACTCTACAGCGGGTGCTTTCGGAGCAGATACAGGCAGAATTTGACTTAGCTGGATTTCGGGTGAGCTTCGATCAAGAGACTCAAGTTGCAACGATTGATCTGCGCCTTGCCCCAGACTCCCCCCGCCAGTTTGTGTCTCTATCAGCCTGCGAGCAGATGACCCTATTTGGCAGTCTGCGCGAAACCCTGCTTAAAAATACCCAGTGGGATGTGGAGTCGGTTGAGTTTACCGCTCAGGGTAAAGGCCTTTGAGTAGTAATAGCGCAGAAAGTCACGAAGACTTAAACCACTGAATATATAAGCTTTTCACTATAGCTCTTATGAACTATAGCTGAGGGATTCTCCTTGTACCAGTTGATCCTTAGGCTAATTGGCACAGAAAATCAGAGCGAGGCCTTAATGATTGCAGCCCTCCCAAGTCAAGAAGGTTTAACTGGTACAGAAAATCAAAGGTGCTTAGCGTGAGCTTTAAGTCGCTTACTACTCAAACCCCAATATCGCCTCTGCGTCAGGAGAGCCTTTAAGTCCCATAACATTAACATTGGCAGCCCCGAAGAGATTACATATCAAACCCGCCTTGAACAGCTCAATGGCTCATTAAAGATGAATGCTCAAACCAGAGCTGCACCATAAGCGCAGAAATTAATATCGAAAAGCGCAGAATCTGCCAATGCAATTGCAACGTTGTTTTGCGACAATGCTAAGTGAATATAAGGTAGATAGCGGCAAGTAAATTAAATGCTAGCTCTGTCTAAATCTGCTTAAGCAAAGCTTGCAAACCGATGAACTTTGAAAAAGATATTGGTGATATCAATCATACAAAGTCGACATCCCTGATGAGTTTGGCGACGTCGATTATTACTTTCGCCATATCGAAAGGGATGACGCCTGATGAGCTCGACGTCTCTCAAGTCGATTTTATCGATCAGAATGCTCGAATAACAGACCATGCACTATCAAACCTGATCGACAGGGTTACCAACAAGTGGCCAGATACGCCCATTTCCATGGAAATTGCCCGCTCTGCACCCATTTCCATGCTGGGTGGGTTGGCTCAAGGCAGTCGGTTTGCGCCTAATGTTGAGTCGGTACTTGCCTGGTGGGCTAAAAGCCAGTGGATTGTCGCCGACCAAGTTATGTCACGTATCGAAAAAACTGCGTCAGAAATTGCCCTTGTTATTGCCCATCCTTGCGATGGTTATGACAAGGGCGTAGCGATGGAAACTGCAGTCGGTGTGCATTGGCGATTGCTCAATGCCATCACTGATTTTGACGTACCGCTAACGCGGGTAGAGTTTACCTATGAAAAGCCGCTGCCACTGCAGGCCTATGAGTCATTTTTTCAGGCACCTGTTTTATTCCAGACGGGGCGTAATGCGCTTGTATTTCCTAGAGAAAGCCTTGGTATCCCCATTCGTCTCGCTAACCCTCAAATGTTCGAGCTGATCGACCATCAGTTTGCAATGTTGCGCCAAAAGCGCAACAGAAATCGTTACCCAACTGCTCTTGCAAGCCTTCATCAAAGCACTGCGGAAAATGCAGCCCGAGGTGAGTATAGGGCGGCGGCAGTAGCAGCAGCAGCAAAACTGAGTCTCCGCTCTGCCCAACGGTTAGCGGCGCAGCACAACACTTCTTTGCAGCAGCTTATTGATGAGGTGCGTCTGGCAAATGCTAAAAACTTTCTCAACGACCCCGAGATTACCATTGAAGGGGTCAGTCCCCGCATCGGATATGCCGATGTACGATCCTTTCGTCGAGCGTTTAAGCGTTGGACTGGACTGACGCCAACAACTTATCGAAAGTTATAGCAGTCGTCAGTCCGGTTAGGATACGACTGCGAGCCACTTTGCTTGTAGACTCAGCTTCCCGGCGATACTCGGTGCATTAAGCAAAGTGGCCAGCGCTATATATGAATCGCTGACTGGGTAATCATCGGACGCCCTAAGCTATTTGGGCATCAAGCAGTTGCTTGATTTCAAGCTGAACCTCTTTGTTCAAAACAGTAGAAGGATAGGATTTTCGCTGACCTTCAGAAATAAAGAGCCCTGATTTTTCCTCGCTGACTGCTGCTTCGACAGCACTGACCAGTTTCTGAGATTGAAGTTTGGCTGATTTAAATATCAAAGGGCGTAACAAACGCAAAAACCAAGGCATGCCATCACTTGAGCCAGTCATTGAAGTTTTCGTTGGGCCTGGATCTACCACTTCGATTAGGATGCCATCTTCTGATAACTCTTCTTGCATCAAATGACTAACGGCAGTTAGAGCTGCCTTCGAGTTTGCATAGGCTCCCATCAAACCTCCAATACTTTCTGGGTTAGTCAGCGTTGCTACGTCTAGTTCTTTCACACCATTAATGGCACTCGATGAAAAATTGACGACAACGGACTGCCGATCACCCTTGGCACCTGCACTAAGTTGTTTGCGCAGCCGCTGAGTCAAAAGGTATGGTGCTAGCGTATTCAATGCAAAGTGTCCCTCAATGTTTTGAGGACTGGTGATCCGCTTGTCAGTCAGAAGCCCTGCAATGTTATACAAGGCAGATATTTCGGGATACTTCGAACCAATTTCTTCAGCGATTCGATTGATATCCGATATATCCATCAAATTTGCGATAAATCCCGTAAACGTCTGGTTGGGATACGACTCCCGAAGTTCCGCCAGTTGCAATTCGGTTTTCTGCTGAGAACGATTGACTAACCCAAGGTTCCATTCTTGCTTAGCCAGTATTTTTGTAATCTCTTGGCCAATACCGCCAGCAGAACCAGTCAATATCGCCACTTTTGCGATCGCACTCATCGTCTGCTCCTTAATTAAAAAATACCGAAGAGAAAGCTTAGGTGCATAAATTTCTACTGACACAGCGCCGCTGCAAGCTTAAGCTGAGATAGTTTAGTTGGCAGTGGTGAGTCCAATTCGCAAGCTTTAGCTCAAGCCGAAGATTTTGCGGTACTTGGAAATAAACAGGTCTCGCCCCTTCATCTGGCGAGTCACCCAGTCGCCGAAGGTGGCGATGCCAAGATAAGCATTGCCCCGCTCTGGACCAAGCGGAACTGCAATGGGCGCTTTTTTCCACGGCGAATAGGGTGAAAGACTGTCTATCGATTTCCCTTTGGCCAACGCCGTCAGCGTCTTGGCAAGCCAGGGCTGCTGGCGACCGATCGCCACAATGGTCATGGCATCGCCAGCGTCAGCGACATCCCCGGCGGCGAATACATTGGGATAGTCCGACGGTCTTAGGTAGGCGTCTACGGCAATGCGATTTCCTGAGCCTTTTTTTGCACCGGGCAGCGACTGCAGCAGGTCGGTCTTTGCTCGGGAGCCAACAGCCGGAATAATCAGATCTGCTTCAATGGATTGGCCGTTTGAAAGATTGACCTGCCCGGCATAAGGTTCGACAAAACTCTGCAGATTTTCCGCTCGGGCATCGAGAATTAACGTTACGCCGCTAGTGCGCAGTTTCTTGGCTAGGGATGCACCCAGTTTGGGCGGTAAATCTGGGAATAAGCTGGCTGCGCTTGAAATCAAAGTTACTTTTTTATCCGGCATGGCATGGGCGATTTCACCAGCCAGTTCCGTTCCGACTGCACCCGCGCCAACAATC
>JBCDFX010000233.1:0-6647 GCA_039177155.1 Cyanobacteria bacterium P01_H01_bin.119 | reverse complement strand
TGATTGCCCAAATTATGCTGGTCTTGAAGAAGAAGCAGGTCGAGAAAGTTCAGGCGGCTGAAATGAGCTTCTAGCCTGTGGGTTAACCGGCAAAGAGGGAGAGGCGATCGCTTCTCCCTCTTTGCCAGATTAATCGAGGCAGTCAAATTAATCGGGGCAATGGCACAAACTGTTGTGTCTTTAACAGATTAATTTGTAACCTGAGGCTACGTTTAATGCACAGCTTGATGAATTCGCTGATTTATGTCTCGCGCTGAATCACCAACTACAGCAGGCGTTATTATGGAACTGGGGTCACTGGTTCTGTAAGGCGTAGCTTTGATTCAGATAGCTGGTGCTCCTGCTTAAAAACAGCCATAAATTAAACCGTTTAATCAAACCTTTCAATCCCTTTACATCTCAAAGCGGCGCAATGCGTCGCTTTTTTTGTTTAAAGAGACCTGCAGATTAGAGACCCATAGATTGAAAATTTTTTATCGCAACCCGCCGAAAGGTGCGGGCAGGATTGCGAGTCAGATTGCTGCTGCGCCAACGACTCCAGCAATACTCAGTGCTATAACGAGCTGGCTAGGCCAATAAGGAAATTGCGCCAGACATCAAGGCCAGACATCAAGGCCAGACCAAGAAGAATTGACATAAAAATATCACAGCAGGTTCACACCGCGTTTCTAAAGTAAGAACTATCGAACCAAACACTTACCTTTAGAACCGCAACCGAACTGGCTATGAAACAGACTGCTTCAACCCAGCACATTAACCACCGCTGGCCGAAACGATTTGCTCAAGGCTCCTTGGTCTTTTTGGGAGCAGGGCTTGCTCTATTTGGGGGGTATCTCTCCAATGGCGCCAATTTAGAGCTACCCACTCAGCTGGCGCAGATTACGGACGCCCCGGCTCCGAGTCAATCGACCTCTCCCACGATTGAAAACACAATTCGCGATCCCAATTTTATTAGCCGGGTGATGGAATCGGCTGGACCAGCAGTGGTGCGGATTGATGCGACTCGCACCGTGCAGCGCAGCAGCAGTCGCTTTGGCGACCCCCGGCTAGATCGATTCTTTGGCGGGGCGGTGCCGATGCCGCCCCGGGAGCGGATGCAGCAGGGAATTGGCTCTGGCTTTATTATCGACACCGACGGCCATATTTTGACCAACGCCCATGTGGTAGAGGGGGCTGACACGGTTCAAATCACCATGAGGGACGGGCGCACCCTGGATGGAACCGTTTTAGGGGCCGATCCTCTTACAGACGTGGCGGTTATTCGGGTTGAGGCCGACAATTTGCCTACGGTGCCCTTAAGTAATTCGAACGATATTATGGCGGGTCAGTGGGCGATCGCTATCGGCAACCCTTTGGGATTAGACAACACCGTAACCGCGGGCATTATTAGCGCTACGGGGCGCTACAGCGGTGATGTTGGCGTGCCGGATAAGCGAGTCGATTTTATCCAAACTGACACTGCTATTAATCCCGGCAACTCCGGTGGACCGCTGCTCAACGAGTATGGCGAAGTGGTCGGCATGAACACTGCCATTATTCAAGGTGCTCAGGGTATTGGATTTGCGGTACCCATCAATACGGTTAGGGATATTGCTGATCAAATTATTGCCACTGGCCAGGCTAATCACGCCTTTTTGGGGATTCGCATGGTTACCCTAACGCCGGAAGTCGCTCAAGATATTAATAACAACCCTGAACTGACGTTTCAAGTCGATGCAACGGAAGGGGTGCTAGTGGTTGAGGTGGTGCCGGATTCCCCTGCCAATGCGGCCGGGCTGACCCCCGGAGATGTTATTCAACGGGTGAACGGTACTGCCGTTGACAGTGCTGATAGTTTGCAGCGCTTAGTGAGCCAGTCAGAGGTCGGAGATGCGCTGGCGATGGAGGTGATTCGGGGCGATCGCGCTCTTGAGATTACTGCTCGCACTGCCAGCCTAGAGCGATAGTTTGATAGATAACAGCCTCTAGGCCAGGGCAATTTTTTCGATTGGAGCGGCAGCGGCGGGCTGAGCGCGCAGGCGGCGGGCCTGCTGCAGCAGCTGCCACGCCTTGGGCGAAAACGCGGCAGGCACCATAAACGATAGGGCCGCTCCAAGCTGCTTTTGCTTTAGGGCAACTAATCCCCAGTGGAGGTACAGATAGTCTTCCACATCGGCAAGTTTGGGTAAGCGATCGCGGTGGCGATCGCTTATTTTTTGATAAATTCGCGCTTTAATCAGGGCGTTAGTATCTAAACGGCGGCGCAGGGTGATTTTTTGGTCGTAGCCCCCTGTCCAAACCGTGCGATAGGCCAAACACTGATTAATAAACAGCGCATCTCCAAACTGGGCCACCCGAATCCAAGAGTCAATATCGTCGCAGCTGGTCATGGTAATATCCCAGCCGCCAGAGCGTATAAAGGCATCTCGCGCCACCGCTACCTGAATCGGCGTTCCAAAGGGCACCACCTCTAGCAGCATGCCGTAGTGGACTTCAGCCTGGGGAATATAAAAAATATTGCCGGGGCCCGTGGCCGGCGTGCGGCTTAGCTCATTGCCGGCGGTATCGACCTGGGCTGCTTGACAGGAGCAAATCACCGCCTGGGGATGAAGGGCGATCGCCGCTGCCATCTGCTCGATGCAGTTTGGCGCAAGATAGTCGTCATCGTCTACAAGCTTGATCCAGTCGCCGGTGGCTGCCTGTACCCCTGCATTTACGCCGCCTGCGTGGTTGGTATTGGTGGTGTTGCGGCAGTAGACAACGCGATCGCCCAAGCTTTTAACATAGTCTGCGGTGCCGTCCTGTGAGGCGTTATCAACCACGACTACTTCGCAGGGTTGGGTCTGCTCTAGCGCTGTGGCGATCGCCCGTTTAAGTAAATTGAGACGGTTGTAAGTGACGATAACAATGGAAAATTTCATCAGAACTCAATCAAATCTGGTGGCAGATCTATTAGTACCCAGCTAAAAAATATTATGGCTATTTTGGGGTAACCTGCATCAGTCGATGGAAAGGACAGCGAGACTCACGGGGACTGGTTTGGTTTAACTGGTTTAGCAGGGGTGGGGGGCCAACTTGCGCCAGGGTTACGCCGCTGGGATAGCTGCGCAACTGGGCGTAGTAAGGCTCAAACCCGTCCTGTTTGCGCGCAGGCCATAGCCGAACCCATCGCTGCCGGAGTTTAAGCAATCCTATGACGCGCCGCCGCTGTCGTAGGGTGGGGCGGGGCCAGCCTAGGGCAATTAGCATGGGGTCGTCTAGGCAAGCATAGACATGGGATTTGACCGGCGATCGCATCCAGTTTGGAAACCACCCCAATACCATCTCCAAAACCGCATCCCCAACCCGCTGATTTGCCGCGCTGTAGCGCAGATGCTGCTTCTCGTAAGTTTGATTAAACTGCTCAAATTCTTCATAGGTTGAAGGAATTTGCTCAATCCCCATGCGATCGCCCACGGCTTGCCAAAAGTAGTACAGCGCCAGTTTTTCAGCGTCGCAGAAGGGTCGCCAGCCAAAGCGCCCGTTCCAGCGAATCGGCTCATAGATAAATGTGGAGAGCACGTAGAGATAATCGTTATTGGCAATGGAATAGCGCCGGTGGATGCGGTTCATCCGCTCCAGTACAGCGCCGCCCTCTGGTGTCTTATAGCCGTGCTGCAAGATTTTGGTAATGATAAATCCTGTGTCGTCATAGCGCTTTTGAGGACGCTTAGCAAACTCCTGGGTTTGATCCAGCAGGCCAGCAATGCTGGGCACACAAAACGTCTTAAGCAGGGCGTACTCCAACGCCCGGGTCGTTTCCCAAAAGAAGGCATAGCCCATAGACAACCGACAGATCTCGCTGTGATCGCGCTCCGGATCGAGGGTTTGAATCACATCGAGGGGAAAAGAATGGTGCATCAGATTCTGAAAGGGAAGGCCGGATCGCCGGTTGCTCAACTATAGATTTATAGCAATCCGCCGAAAGGCTCAGGAAGGTTCAGACGGGTTCGAGTCAGATTGGTTCTGTATCAACCGCTTTAGCGCAACTAGGTACGGTCAGCAATTTAGCTAAAGCGACAGCATTGAGGGCTAATATTTTCTACACGATTCTCGCAAAAACCTCAGGATACTTTCTCTCTGTGTAACTGCTGAAATCCTTAGATGCACTATCGCTGGCCTGTCTTAATCCGCAGCTGAGAGGATCACAAAAGGGTGCACCAAAATCAGTTATGGCAGCCGAAAGAACGATTGGGACGAGGCTGCGAGTCCAACTGCTTTTATAAGCTAGTGTCCAGCGATACTGGGTGCCGTGAGCAATCGAACCAGCATTTAGTTTCTCCTTAATCTCCGAGAGCAATTATCGGCTTGCCCGTCAAAAACCGTATTTTCCCGGAGATAAAACTTAGTTACTTCCTCGGAACACATGACGCAAATCACAGCTTTATGATGTCTACATCAACTTGATGAAAGCTTCATAAAGCTTCAGTTTGTGTTTACGTAGTTGACTTGTTATTAAGGAGAACGCCATGTCTTGGGAACTTTGCATTCGCTATGCCAACGGAAAAGAGCGCGTCCTCAAAGCCTATAAAAGCTTAGAAACAGCTGAAACCTTTGTAGACCGCATCTATCAAGCGAAGGGCTATCCAATGCACTACGCCTACTGCATTCGCCCCAGCTGTGCAGCGTAGGTTATCGACCAACGGTATCGGCAGCGTGGCGAACAACCTGTCGCTCAATATTCAGCTTTTCCTCAACCACTTCTAGCTCTCTTGCCTTGCGCAGATTAGCCACATAAAATTCCATGCCGTGATCAGATAAGGCTTCAAATCCGCTCTGTCGGATACCTTTGATAAAGCCCCACAGTCGATCGAGCCAAAAGCTAAACATCGTTGAGTTTAGGTAGAGCTTGCCGCTGGAGTCAAAATAGCGAAATGCTCCAAAGTGGCCGTATCGCCGGGTGGGATTAATCAACGACACCTGGAGGGGAATTAGGGGCACCACGTCATTATTGTTGACAAAGCGGTAGCTGCGATCGCCCAATAGCTCATTCATGGCGTTTACAAATGTCCAGTCTCCCACCCGAGGCTGACCAAAGGTATATAGCCCTGAGACTTGAAATCCTTGGCTCTGCAACGACGCGGCGGATAGGGCCGCTAGCGCCCCGCCTAAACTATGACCGGTAATCCACAGTTCGGGATCGATACTCTGGGACCTGGCTTGCTTGCGCCAAAGCGTTAGCTGCTCCATTACTTCACGTTCCACGCTTTCCCAAGCGCTCTGAAAACCGCGATGAACTTCTCCAGCGGGGGGTTCAGGTATCTGAGTAGACTGCAGGCGAAAGCGCATTAGGCGCAGGCCAAAGTTGGTGCGCCAGTCTCTACGCTGTTGGCTGCCGCGAAACACCAAAAAAATGCGATTGCGCTGGCGAAACAAAAATCCTTGGGTATCGCTTTCTCGATTGTTGATGTAGTGGAAGTCTCGGTTAAGGATAGGTTCACCTGGATCAACACCTTCCTGAAGCCATTCCTCTACCAGGGTTTTGACGTAGGTGATGGGCGACATCTTCATCCAGCGATCGAAAGATTTGCCCCGCAGCCAGTTGGTCATTACGCTTTCGACGTAGGTTTCGTCTTCGTAAACCAGATAGGCGGCTTTGGCTAAACACAGCGCCCGCTGGGCGTCGTACTTGCCAATATGCTCGCCAAAGTGGATAAAGTCGTGGCTGTCGTAGGGCGGGGGCAAAATTTTGTAGCCAAATCGCTCAAATAGATGCTGCACCCCGTGGTATCCGGCCCAGTAAATGTAGTGGTAAAGCTGGTCATAGAAGCTGGAGCCGCCCTGGCGGCGCTGTTTGCGATCGCCGATCACATCAATCCAGTAGCGAATATAGGGTTTGATATCGGTAAGGGTAATCAGCTTGCCTTCGATGGCTTCTTCAAGATGCTCCAGGCCGCCCAAAAAATCGTCGAACCAGTTGCGTAGGGTAATTTCGATAGCAAATTCTTCGGCCTCATAGCGCTCGATAGCACGCTCAATGCTGCGATTTGAGGTGTCTATTGATATCACTGGTGCTGGCGGGTCGGGCGCAATCGCCTCAGCCGATGGGGAATTTTGGATCAGGGCGGTCAGGCCCTGACGAGTTTTGACCATTTGGCCGTGGCTTCGCAACGCTCGTTTAAGGCGCTCATCGTGGGCCAGAAAGAAAATAGCTTTGCCTGTCTCTGGATGGCGAAAGCCAAATTTGCGGTATTCTTCAAAATCTAGAATATCGAGAATGTTCTGAACCGACTGCTGCTGGGTAAACTCAGTCACCAGTTGACGGGCAAGCTGGCGCCGCTGACGCTTTTGGCCGCTGTAGTCGCGATCGCTGGCAATGGCAAAGGCGATCGCGCCAATAAACACCCCAAATGCCGCAAGCCACTGGGGGCTAAAAGAAAATCTGCTGGGTAAGGTTTCGACCGGCTGGTTCACAGCCTCGGGAACGGGGCGTCCCTGGGGCAGGCTGGGCTCAGCAGCCTGACTTTGCAAAAAGACCTGGGGCCGTTCGGGGGATAGCCTTAAGGTTGCAGTTCCCACCGTTTGCCCCAGAAGAACTGCGGCGACAGTACTAAAGACGGCCGTAAGTAAAAAAGCAGCCCGCATAGATGTCCTAAGTAGATGTTTTAGACTTCGACCCCATCCAGATT
>JBCDFX010000232.1:0-6693 GCA_039177155.1 Cyanobacteria bacterium P01_H01_bin.119 | reverse complement strand
GCTGGGAGTCGTCGCTGCGATCGCGTATCCTTTAGCTCTCAGTGTGTCAAAACAGCGCTGGTTAGCGGTAAGCCCGGCAGTTGCGTCCGGCCTGTAGCGGTGCAGGGTTAGCCACTTATTGGCCCCAGCGGTCACCATACGCCGCGCCCGAAAACCGTAGTTTTGCTCGACGATGTGGATATCTTGCAGACCAAAAATGTCGCAGCTCCGCAGCACTGCGCTAGCGTTTTGGGTATGTTTAATATCTTCCAAAACTACCGTGATATGGCGAGTCCGCTGGCTGAGCACGGTTTCAATGCGATCGCGCCGCTCTGAGGTAACGAACCCACTGAGGTAGTCGATCAGCAACTGCTGAGTGTCAGAATGCATAAATTTGATGTAACTATCTGTCAAAATGAGAATCTGCCCGTTCCCGAAGACATGCGATCAACCTACAAGGCATTAACAGAAGCGGAGCTTTTACAGTGTTATTAACAGATCAAAGATTCGATGAGTGCAGGTTTTGCAGCATGGGAATGGCTGGGCAGGGGGCCATGTCCTGTAAATTTTCTGGTTTATGCCAGCTAAACGGAGCTTGCCGGGCGGCGGACATCCACAGCAGCCGCTTAGCGCGGGTCATGGCAACGTAGAGCAGACGGTATTCTTCTGCGGCTTTTAAGGCTTGGGCTTGCTGCCAAGCCGCCATTCCGTTTGGAATCGACTGCTGAGCCGGCATAACTGGCTGCGAGGCAGCGCTGTGAGTGTGGGCACGGATTTGAACCCGGGCCACCTCCGCCAGGGTAAAGTCGCCCAAAAACCTTCCCTGGGGGGGCACCCAGAGACTACCGGGAATCGTGCGGTCTTGCAAAAAGGGCAGAAATACGGCGTCCCAGTCTAGCCCTTTGGCCTTGTGCATGGTTAAGAGCGTGACTTGGCCGGGGCGCGTATAGATGGCGTCGGCATCTTCGGTATCGACCCCTTCAAACCGTTCGGTGCCAACAATCTCATTAAGCACTTGAATCATCGTGCTGAGACGGCTGTCTTCGGCGGTCTGCTGAGCCAAGCGAGCGGCAAGCTTGTCGGCGGTGGCCAGTTCGCTCTGATTGTAGTGTAGGGTTAGCGCCAAAAAAGGAATCAGATGGTAAGGCGGTAGGGCCAGACGCGATCGCAGAATTTTGCTGCAAAGCTCCTGAGCTTGGCGGGCCACCGTAGTAGCGGGTAAATCATCTAGGGGGCCGGGGTAGAGAAAGACTTCGGGCTGGTGCACTAGCGCATTGAGATCTTGAGGGGGCAGGCGCTGACGGTCGACCAAAATTTTTAGCGCGCCCTTAAAGTAGTCTGGCGAATGGGGGCGCTCGATAAACTGCAGCAGGGCCAGCATTTCACGAGGAATATGGGACTGGCGATCGCGATCGCCCACATCAAACAGCCGCACCCCTAGTTTTTCTAACGCTACCCCGGTGCGCTCTGAGGTCTGGAGCAGACGACTTAGGAAACGGCTCTGGCGATTTTCCCGCACCAGCACGGCAGCGCTGGCGTCGGGATGCTGATGAAATAGCGCTTGCAGCCGCTGGGCCAGCAGCCGTCCAGTGTCGTAGATATCGCTTGGGGTATAAATCTCTAGCCCTTGGCCCAGCGGAGCTGGATTGGCGTTGGGTTGAGGATCGCCTTGATCCACAGGCACAATGGCCTGGGGACGAAACGGCGGTGCTGATGGATTGGCGGCAGTTTGATTGACCCAGCTCAGTAGTTGATTAGCCGCCGCCATAATCATGGGGCTGCTGCGCCCGGCCTGATCGATGGTGGCAAGGCGCTGATGCTGACGGCAGCGATCGCAAAACTGATTAAAAAAGACCGGATCGGCGGGAGTAAACGTGGAATTAATTGCCTGATTGGGATCGCCCACTCTCACTAAGTTAGGCGGCTGATCGGGGTGGTCTGGGTCGCGGGCCAAAATCTCTAAAAGCTGAGCCTGCAGAGGAGAAGAGTCCTGGGCCTCGTCTTCAAATACGGCAAACACTCGGTTTTGCCAAAAGCGGCGGCTGTCTTCAGCTTCCAGGGTTCTCAAAGCTGCCAACACCATATCGTCGTAGTCGATCCAATTGCGCTGGGCCAGCAGGGTTTGATAGCGCTCGTGTAGTCCAGCCGCGATCGCTAGCACTTCATAATCTTCTACGCCCTCTGGCAGCGCCTGAGTCATATTTGCCGCCATCTCCGCCAGGTTCGAAGGATGCAAACCAGAGCTTTTGGCCTCGTGAATTACGGTATGCGCCAAAGCGGGTAAAATCTCCGTTCGTAACACCGACTGCCGCCGCAGGCGCTCGGCTTCTTCTCCATCAAACTGCGCCCCCTCAATCAGCCGCTGATAGCGTTTAGGATCTGCCGCAATCCACTGTTCTACACTAGCCCGGATGAGGCGACTCCCCTGGGAGGGTGAAACCAGCGTCAGCGTATCGAGATTTAATCCGGAGCGCTCTGGGCTGTGGCTGGCGACATTAAGCGCCAACCCATGCAGGGTAGAAACATAAAAACTGTTTTGGGGCAGACCCAGCTCTTTCAGATACTGGCGGACCTTGGCCTTTAGGTTGGTTGCTGCTGAGCGAGTAAAGGTGACCAGCACGAGCTGCCGCCGAGGGTGGAGCTGAAACCGGGCAATGGCGATCGCCGCGGCCACCGCCATACCCGTAGACTTGCCAGAGCCCGGTACGGCTGAAACCGCCAGCGGCCCGCCTTGCCAATCGGCCAGTCGCTGCTGTCCGGCCCGCAGGCGATCCCGGAGGGTTATCAATTGGGGCGAAAGGTGGGGTAAGAGGGTAACCATAAGGTAAGACAGGCGCAGCCGCTATATCAGTGTGTGCAAAATCAGTGTGTGCAAAATCTAGGGCTGTGAATCTAGATCGATGGCCAAAGTAACAGCGCGAAAATCGCCCGACAAGCTTAAAAAGATCGTAAGCAGTTGACGGTTTCGGGGGGACGTTGCGGTTAGGATTAATCCTAGCCAAGTTGTAGCGCCGTAGCAGTGCTATCCCATCGTCAATACCCATCAAGACCAGCTTTATTCAGAGGAGAATGGGCGTGCCCAAACCAGCTAAACATCTACTTGTCGGCTCCACCGAAGCTTATAGCGGCAAGTCAGCCATTATCTTGGGGATTGCCTTTCAGCTTCAAGAGCGCGGCGTTGAAATTGCCTACGGCAAGCCTCTGGGCACCTGTTTAAGCGAAAGTCCAGACGATATTTTGGATGAGGATGTCCGGTTTTTAGCCGATACCCTTAAGCTTTCCTCCGAGCGTTTACGGAAGACGCTGCTGACCCTAGATGATCAGACCATTCAGACTCAGCTGGCCGACGGGGCTGGGTTTGAGCGCCATCGTCTGCTGGCCGACTATCACAACTCGATCCCAAACGTCGATATCACCCTGATCGAAGGCCCCAGCACCTTAGAAGAAGGGCTGGCCTTTAACCTTTCCCTGACTCATTTAGCAGAAGTGCTGGATGCTCCAGTGATTCTGGTAGCGCGCTACCGCAGCCCTCTGGTTGTCGATCGTTTGGTGTCGGCTAAGCAGCGCCTCGGCGATCGCCTGCTGGGAGTCGTTCTAAACGATGCGCCGGAAGCAGCCTTAACTGAAATCGAAACAACCGTAAAACCCTATCTGCAAAAGCATCAGATTGCTTTCTTAGGTGCGCTACCCCAAACCCCACTAATGCGTAGCGTCAGCGTGGGGGAACTGGTCAGCCGTCTTAGGGCCGAAGTGCTCTGCTGCGACAATCGCCTCGACTTGATGGTCGAAAGCCTAACCGTTGGTGCCATGAACGTCAGCTCTGCCCTGCGCTATTTTCGTAAGGCCACCAATATGGCCGTTGTCACCGGGGGCGATCGCACCGATATTCAGCTTGCAGCCCTAGAAACTTCTACCCAGTGCCTAATTTTGACGGGGCATTTGCCGCCCTCGCCTCAAGTGCTCAGCCGCGCCATCGACTTAGAAATTCCCATACTCTCGGTAGATCTCGATACCCTATCGACGGTAGAAATTATCGATCAAACCTTTGGGCAAGTGCGCTTCCACGAACCGATCAAAATTGAGTGCTTGCGCCATCTGATGACCCAGCACTTTGACATTAATCCACTGTTGGATCAGCTGGGGCTCTCGGCGGTCAGCGCATAGGCTTTATGATCCATAAACGATATTGAGCTCCCCAAACTTTTGAGCAGACCTACCCAATTGCCCAATTGATTAAGTCTGGCAGTCTGGCGATTGGCTCTGGTCTGAACCTCCGGTCTGATACAATAAGCGGGTTCATTTAGTCCAGGTGTGTAGCGACTTTGAGTCAGCCTATCGAATCTCCGATAGAGTCCTTAAAAGTTGACACGTTTATGCAGGAACTGGCAGCGATTCAGCAGTCGGGCAGCAAACGCATTGCAATTTTAGGGTCTCGTCACGTGCCGATAACCCATCAGCGGTTGATTGAACTGATGGCCTATGCCCTTGCCCTAGGCAGCAACCGGATTTTGACCTCCGGCGCAACAGGGACCAATTCTGCCGTGATTCGAGGGGTTATGAAAGCTGATCCTGGCTTGTTGACGGTTATTTTGCCCCAAAGCCTGTCGCGCCAGCCCCGAGAGTCGCGGGAGCAGCTTGCAGAAGTGATGCATCTGGTCGAAAGTTCCCATAACGATCACCTGTCTTTGGCCGAAGCCAGCGCCATTTGCAATCAAGAGATTATTTCCCGCTGCCAGCAGCTGATCTGCTTTGCGTTTCACGACAGCAATACGCTGCTCAAAACCTGTGAAGAGGCAGAAGATCAGAGCAAGCTGGTGACCCGGTTTTACTTCGATTAAATTCGATTAAAGTTAACGCTTTCATTCCATCCGTCTCTAAATCGCAGATTCTATGGACGCTATCCGTCAGTTTGTTGCGCCGTCGTCAGTGCCAGGTTTGTTTTTAGTGGCGATCGCGATCGCGGCCATTTTGGTCTATGTGCCTTTCTTTGCCGTTGGGCTGGGCCGTTTACAGGTGGGTTACGACAGCCATCGCCCCCGGGCCATGTTTGACAAGCTGCCCCCCTATGCCCAACGCGCTACCTGGGCCCATCAAAATGGGTTTGAATCACTGGCGTTTTTTACCCCGGCTGCGCTGATGGCCTATGCGACGGAGCAAAGTTCGACGGTGGCGTTGGGAGCCGCGATCGCTTACTTAGTTGCGCGGCTGCTGTATCCGCTGTTTTACATCTTCGATATTCCTATTCTGCGCTCTATGATGTTTGCGGTGGCTAATCTAGGGGTATTTACCCTGTTTTATTTGAGCTGCCGCACTGCGCTGGTGTGATAGAGTGCAACTCAAGGCAATAGCCTATAGCTCAAGACGTTAGAGCGTTTGTTGCCGCTAGCTTTTTCTGGCAGCCTTTTTAGACAGACTATTTCAGATGAACGATGGCTTCTAGCTTTTCCTTCGATATCGTCAGTGATTTTGACCGCCAAGAGTTGGTCAATGCTCTGGATCAGGTGCGTCGAGAAATTATCAGCCGCTACGACCTAAAAGACACTAAAACCGAAGTTGAACTCAGCGACGATCTGATCACCATCGAAACCAATAGTGAAATGACGCTGCAGTCGGTTCATGGCGTGCTGCAAACCAAAGCCGCCAAACGCAATCTATCGCTGAAAATTTTTGATTTTGGCAAAATTGAGTCCGCCAGCGGTAACCGAGTGCGCCAGGAGGTCACCCTACAAAAGGGCATCAGCCAGGACATTGCCAAAAAAATTACTAAGCTAATCCGCGACAATCTTAAAAAAGTGCAGGCGTCGATTCAAGGAGACGCAGTACGAGTATCTAGCAAATCTAAAGACGATTTGCAGACGGCAATGCAGTTAGTGAAGCAGGAAGACTGGCCCGTGGCGCTTCAGTATACTAACTATCGTTAATAGAACAGGCGTATGCACACAAACAATGGACATCAGCAGCACTGAGCTAAAGTTTTTGATTCGACTGCTGCCCTATCCAGCATATCGGGCTGCTGTTGGACATATTAAGCTCGGCGATATTTCGGCAAAAGAGCGCAATCGCCTTTGTCAAACCCTTCGGCGCAGAGGCTGGATCGACTATTCCACAGAGGTGCTCAAATATATGCTCACCCCTGCGGGTCGCACACTGCTAAGGCTGGGCACCACTAGCCTACCTGTCACCCCAGATGAGCTGTATATGATTCGAGCCGCGGCCCATCAACCCGCTAGCCCCAGCCAGGTGAGTCGAGTCTCGCTCTGCGATCGTCAGGGGATTATCCACGAACTGGTGGGGCGAAAAATTTTGAAGATTAAAACGTCTCAAATTAAGGACGTGTGGCTGACTCAGGCAGGGACGGTATTTCTGCGCGATCGCTGTTTGCCTAAGGGAGTCCAATCGACCCTGTCGCTATCAATGCTGAGCGACTATTTAACTTTTTTGCGGCGATCGCTCACGGCTCCGGCTGAGTTGCCCCCAAGTGTTATTCACCAGAGTGTTACCGATCAGAATAACGCTGTTCCCGTAATGGATGACTATAGAGCCTCCAAGCTGCCCAACACCGCCAGTTGACCGTCTTCTGCTACCTGCATCACCACCATTTCCCCAGAGGACACGTCCGCATTGGTCAGGGCCGAAATATTGACAAAATGAGTCACCATTACCGTCACGCCAGAGGTGTTGGGGTGCTGCCGCATAAAGGCTGCTACTGCGTCG
>JBCDFX010000231.1:0-6708 GCA_039177155.1 Cyanobacteria bacterium P01_H01_bin.119 | reverse complement strand
GCCACGGTGATTGAATCCACCTTAGATCAAATTGCGGTCCAAAATGCCAAGCTAAACTGCTTTACCACGGTAACTGCAGAGCGAGCTCTTGCTACGGCTGAGGCAATTGATCAAGCCGTGGCTCAGGGAGATTCTCCGGGTCTGCTGGCGGGCGTTCCCTTTGCGGTTAAAAATTTGTTTGACATTGCAAGGGTGACGACCCTGGCGGGGGCAAAGCTTGAGCAAAACAGCCCCCCGGCAGCGACTGATGCCACTGCGATCGCTCGGTTAACCCAGGCCGGGGCAATTTTGGTCGGGGCACTCAATATGGATGAATATGCCTATGGCTTTGTCACCATCAATCGTCACTACGGTCATACCCCCAATCCCCACGATCTTAGCCGTATGTCTGGAGGCTCCTCTGGCGGGTCTGCCGCAGCGGTGGCGGCTGGACTAGTGCCCCTTACCTTAGGGTCGGATACCAATGGCTCTATTCGGGTGCCGGCGGCTCTCTGCGGTGTTTACGGCTTAAAACCTACCTATGGCCGCCTGTCGCGAGCTGGGGCCTATTTGTTTGTCGCCAGTTTGGATCATATTGGTCCCTTTGCTCGATCGGTGGCGGATCTGGCTGCAGCCTTTGACATGCTCCAAGGGCCAGACCCCCGCGATCCGATTTGCACGTCTCGATCGCCTGAGATTACCCAACCGCTTCTTGCGAGGGGCATCGACGGGCTAAAGATTGCGATCGCTGGAGACTACTTTAGTCGGGGCATGACGGCGGCGGTTTCCGCTGCGTTGTCTCAGGTTGTGGCAGCACTGGGCGTGCACGAAACGGTGACGATTCCAGAGGCGGCCCGCGCCCGCGCAGCAGCTTATTTAATTACCGCTAGCGAAGGCAGCAATCTGCACTTTAAGCGCCTGCAGCAGCAGCCGATGGACTTTGACCCAGCGACCCGCGATCGCTTTTTGGCTGGGGCCTTACTGCCGGCTGCCTGGTATATTCAGGCGCAGCGGTTTCGACGCTGGTACCGCGATCGCGTCCGGGAGCTATTTCAATCGGTGGATATTTTGCTTGCGCCTGCGGTGCCCTGCGTTGCGCCTCCCCTAGAGCAAACGGAGCTGATCATTGACGGGCAGCGGGTTCCGCTGCGGCCCAATTTGGGACTGTACACTCAGCCTTTATCTTTTATTGGGCTGCCAATTGTTTCGGTGCCCGTTTTCCAGCCTCATCAGTTACCCGTTGGGATTCAAGTGATTGCCGCTCCCTATCAGGAAGCTAAAGCCCTCCGAGTCGCCGCCTATCTAGAGAGTCAGGGCATTACCCAAGCTCCAGTTGCCAGCCCAAATTGAGGCCAGTGTGCTCCCGCAGGGGAGAAAGCCAAATCTGTGTTCCAGGCAACATTGCAGGCCGCATTTCTGAATTTGAATAATACAGTCGCCGGTCTGGCTCAGACGAGGGTAAGGCCGTAGTTCTGAGTCACGGAGGAACGCACCAGTGTCTAATAATCCGAACGCCATTGAACAGCCTGATGAAACGGTAGCCGATTTACCGCCGGAGCCGGCCATTTCAGCGCCGACGGATTTGATCTATAACCTGGAAGACAAACCGCCGCTTAGGGAGTCTCTTTTTGCGGCCGTTCAGCATGTTTTGGCCAGCTTTATCGGCATTATTACCCCGTCCCTAATCATTGGCGGAGCCCTAGAACTCGCCCCAGAAGATCGGGCTTACATTATCAGTATGTCCCTGTTTGTTTCGGGCATTGCCACCTTTATTCAGGCGCGCAAAATTGGGCCAGTGGGGTCGGGGTTGCTGAGCATTCAGGGCACCAGTTTTGCCTTTATTGGCCCTATTATTGGCGCCGGTACTGCCGCGATCGCGGCAGGGGCATCGCCGACCCAGGCGCTAGGGCTAATTTTCACCCTATGTTTGGCAGGGTCATTTATTGAAATGATCTTTAGTCAGTTTTTAGAATTTATTAGCCGCATTATTACGCCACTGGTAACCGGAACGGTGGTGATGCTGATTGGACTGACTCTGATTAATGCGGGCGTGCTGGCGATGGGTGGCGGCGCGATCGCCCGTCAAAATGAAACCTACGGCAGCGCCCAAAATATCTTTTTGTCCGTGCTGGTGCTGGCCATTATTGTGACGCTCAACAGCCTAAGCAACACATTTTTGCGGATGGCCTCTATCGCCATTGGCCTGATTGTGGGCTATGTTATCGGCATTTTTATGGGCATTGTAGACCTGAGCAATCTTGGCTCGATGTCTATTTTTAGGCTACCGATTCCGTTTCGCTACGGCTTTGGATTTAATATTGCAGCGTTTATTCCTTTCGCGTTTTTGTATGTGATTACCACGATCGAATCCATTGGAGACTTGACGGCAACCTCCGTGGTTACCGGGCAGCCGATTAAAGGGGAAACCTACTTCCGCCGGATTCGCGGCGGCGTCTTGGGCGACGGCGTAAACTCGTTTATTGCCGCTTGCTTTAACACCTTTCCTAATACCACCTTTAGCCAAAACAACGGTGTGATTCAGCTAACGGGTATCGGCAGTCGCTACGTGGGCTACTTTATCGCCGCCATTTTTGCCCTGCTGGGGCTATTTCCCATTGTGGGAGGCGTGCTGCAGGCTATTCCTCAGCCTGTACTGGGCGGCGCCACCATTATTATGTTTGGCAGTGTGGCCGCAGCGGGGGTCAAGATTATCTCCACTGTCAATATTGGGCGGCGGGAAACTCTTATTTTGGCAACGTCTTTGGGCTTGGGCCTGGGCGTTACCTTTGCCCCGGACGTGCTGACGGGGCTGCCGCCTTTGGCCAAGAATATCTTTGCCTCAGGTATCTCAACCGGCGGCATCTGTGCGGTACTGCTAAATATTCTGCTGCCGGGAGAGCGGCGCTAGTATAGCTTTGAGCAGATTGCGCGCTCTACCTAGTGTTGCCCAATGCCGCCCCAGTGTCGTTGGCGCAGCAGCAATCTGACTCCCAGCCTTGTCCTAATCGTCTATTCGGCTGCTGTATCGCTGGCGGTAGGTTTGTAAACGCCGCTGAAAGGATTGCCAGTGATGTGTCAGCTCCGCTGAATCCAGCGGAAAAAGCTGGGCGGGCTGATCGTCTAGGGCGATCGCCACCAGCGCCCGCTGTACCTCGATGCCGTAATCTTGGTAGACGTAGTTTACCGCTTGCACATAGGCCGCAACCTGCAGAAAATAGTCTGCTATCCATTCCCGCCGCTTTGGCTTGCGGGCGGTTTTCCAATCGCACAGGCAAAGCTGCCCGTTATAAACCACCAGCGCATCGGGAAATCCAATAAAGCCCGCCTCGTGCCATACGGCACCTTCGAGCAGCAGCGGAGCCTCTACCTCGGAGAGCACGGGCTGGATAGACTGCCAAAAGCCGTTGGCATCCAGCGTTTCCGGGATCCCTTCACCGCCGAGGAACGCCTCTATATACTTGTGAATGCGGATGCCGCTAGCACTGGCACTGGCCGTAATCTGATTAGCGGTTTCAGCCCCAACGCGCTGCCGCCATCGCTGCAGCGATCGCCGCGCTTCTGGGGGCTTAGTCGCCGACAAAATTGAGGTCACGCCGGTGTAGTGGAGCCCCTCCACGGCTTCTTCCGATGGCCCTTCCACCTGATAAAAGCGGCGTCTGCCGACACGGACTTGCTTGGCCTGGTAGCGGGGTAGCGGTGTCCATAGAGAGGCAGCTTCCATAGATTTCATCAGCAGACTTAATCAGCCGTAATCGGTATCAAAGACACTATAGTACAAACGCTTCTTGATCGCTGCCAACTATAGCTTTGGTCAGATTGCGCGCTCCCCCCAGTGTGGCTGGAGCCGTTGGCGCAGCAGCAATCCGACTCGTAGCCTTGTCTTAATCATCCCGTTGGCTGCTATAAAATTTGCAACAGATCTTCAAGACTCAGCTTCAGCCCAATAAGCTTGTTTTGAGCTTGCTACGGTTACAGTCAACTGCCGCATTCCAAATTCAATGATGATTACGGTTTTGATGATTTTTGTGGTGGGATTTTCTCCAGCTATTGTGTCCCTTCTGATTAGCCGTCGCAACCAGGCCCAAACCCTTGCCCAGTTTGCCGCTGCCCGCGAAGCAGTAAGCCGACGAAACGTCAGCGCGAACGCCCTGCGCCTGTCTGAAGTGACCGCCATTGAGGGGAGTAGAGCAGTGATTGGAGATGTGGGCTGTCGCTGGAATGCGCGATCGCCCTACCTTCGCTGCGCGGTGAATCCCTGCGGTCCTTGCGATGACTGTCCCCACTTTTTATAGGAATACGATACAAAACGTCATCTTTTTCTTGTTGAGATCAATTCTGATCTATGATTCCATTTTTAACGAGAAGATCTTTCAATAGTACTCTCGTTGTTTAATTTGGAGGACGATGGAACGTCATGCAAGCTGAAGGAAATGACGCTCTAGCCCCCAAGCCGACAGGAAGTGATCCTAATAGCAATACCCAAACCGCCGATGGCTCAACCGTCAGCGGGCTGTTTTGGGCACCGATATGGCGATCGCTTGGCTGGTCTTATCAGGCAACCTCGGAGGTTGGAGCCCCGCTGCTGGCGGGAAATATCCGCTTCAAAGACCTCTCTGGTCGGCTGCTAGGGGCTCACGTTGCCCATGCCGGGCTGATTGTACTGTGGGCTGGGGCAATGACCCTGTTTGAACTCTCCCGCTTTGATCCAAGCGTGCCGATGTATGAGCAGGGGCTGATTTTGCTGCCCCATCTGGCCACCCTGGGCATCGGCGTGGACGCGGGCGGTGTGGTTAGCGATACCTATCCCTACTACGCCATCGGCATGGTGCATCTGATTAGCTCCGCAGTGCTAGGCGCTGGGGGGCTTTACCACGCTGTGCTAGGGCCAGAGAGGCTGGATGTCAACGGCTTTGGCTACGATTGGCAAGACGGCGGCAAAATGACCACGATTTTGGGCGCTCATTTAGTGCTGCTGGGCATGGGCGCGTTGCTGCTGGTGCTAAAGGCCACCCAGTTTGGCGGGATTTATGACCCGCTAGTAGAGCAGGTGCGTCTGGTGCAGCCTAATCTTAATCCGGGCCGAATTTTTGGCTATCTGTTTGGCATTAGTCCCCACGGCTGGACCATTACAGGCATGGCCAGCGTTGACAATCTCGAAGATGTTATCGGCGGTCACGTTTGGGTTGGCCTGCTGTGCATTAGCGGCGGCCTATTTCATATTTTTACCAAACCCTTTGCCTGGGCCAAGGCGCGATTAGTATGGTCGGGAGAAGCTTACCTGTCTTACAGCTTAGGGGCATTGGCGATCGCAGGCTTTAGCGTCGCCGTCTTTGTCTCTGTCAATGAAATTGCCTATCCGGTTGCCTTTTACGGCCCTGTGGGCGGTACTCAGGAGTCGATCCGCGCTGCTCTAGCCAGTGTCCATGCCACTTTGGGCTTCTTAGCCCTGCTAGGGCATCTTTGGCACGCCTATCGGTCCCTCAACCTGTCTCTGGGCAGTACCCGAGGCACTTTCTTTGACTTTATGTCAGACCAAAAGCCGGCTTCAGCATAGGGCTGCGCTAAAGTCTGGGGCTTAGAAGCAGCAAGCCCTTATATTTGAATCGTTAATGTAGGAGAACTCCGTTATGGCAGTCGCCACCGATAATTTCAATAGTGAAATCCCCTGGCGGGCCGGGAATGCTCGTTTAGTCGATCTATCAGGGCGTCTCTTGGGCGCTCACGTCGCCCACGCCGGACTGATCGTGCTGTGGGCGGGAGCAATTACTCTATTTGAGCTGTCTCGCTTCGATCCAAGCGTGCCGATGTATGAACAGGGGCTTATTCTGCTGCCGAATCTGGCCCGCTTAGGCATTGGACTCGGCGTTGAAGGCCAGGTTGTTGATACGTATCCCTACTTTGTGATTGGGGCCGTTCACCTAATTAGCTCTGCTTTTTTGGGAGCTGGGGGAATTTTCCACTCGATTAGGGGGCCGGCGCAGCTCGAAAACAAGTTTGCTTTCTTTGGCTACCGCTGGGACGACGCCAACAAGATGACCCAAATCTTAGGCATTCACCTTACGCTGCTGGGCGCAGGTGCCTTTTTGCTGGTGGCAAAGGCAATGTTCTTTGGTGGGCTCTACGATCCCGACTTGCACGCACTGCGGTTAGTGAACAATCCTAATCTCAATCCGGCCACTATCTTTGGCTATTTGTTTGGCACCGAAGGTCGCTTTTGGCTGGCTGGCGTAGACACCCTAGAAGACGTCGTCGGCGGTCATATCTGGATTGGCGCAATTTTGATTCTTGGTGGGCTATGGCATATTGCCACAAAGCCCCTGCCCTGGACAAAAAATCTGTTTGTCTGGTCGGGTGAGGCCTACCTGTCTTACAGCATTGGTGCGGTTAGCCTGATGGCGTTTGTTGCCACGCTGTTTGTCTCTGTCAATTCCCTGGTGTTTCCGATCGAGTTTTTTGGCCCTACCCTGAGCCTAGAATTCAATCGCTTTCCGGTATTTGTGAGCCCGGATGGGGTTGCAACTAGCCGCGTCTGGCTGGCCAATTCTCACTTCTGGCTAGGATTTTTCTTTTTGCAGGGACATATTTTCCACGCCCTGCGGGCTGCGGGCTATAGCTTTAAGGAAGGTCGAGTAATTGAATCTACCCGTGGGGAGGTAACGCTCTAATGACGGCAACTCAACCTAATCCGCTTAAACCTTTTGGTTTTTCAACCGATACAGCAGTTCCGGT
>JBCDFX010000230.1:0-6712 GCA_039177155.1 Cyanobacteria bacterium P01_H01_bin.119 | reverse complement strand
GGGCTTGTAACACCACACCCGGTTGGTCTTAACCCAGATATGATTTAAAGGAGAGATTAACGGCGCGATCCGATGCTGACTTCTACTCAGGAACTGTTAAATACGGCTCAAAAATATTCTTACGCCGTTGGTGCGTTTAATTTATACAACCTTGAAGGGGCCAAGGCTGTTGTCAACGCAGCTGAAGCCGAGAATAGCCCTGCCATTATCCAAATTCTTCCCCATATTTTGGCTTATGGGGGGTCGCCAATGATTGCCCTCTTTTTAGAAGCGGCGGATTCGGCCACTGTCCCGATGTCGGTTCATTTAGATCACTGCGGCGATCGCGCTACTATCGAAACTGCCCTAGAAGCGGGCGTCCAGTCCGTCTTAGCCGATGGCTCCAAACTTGCCTTTCAAGATAACCTGGCCTTTACCCGCGATATGGCTCTTTTGGCCCATGGTCGGGGCGCCACGGTAGAGGCCGAAGTCGGCAGAATCAGCGGCACCGAAGATGGTATGACCATTGCAGAAAAAGAGGCCAAAATGACCGATCCCCATCAGGCCAGCGAGTTCGTCGCCGCATCGGGCGTCGATTTTTTGGCCGTCACCATCGGCAATGTTCATGGTCAGTACCACGGTGAGCCCCAGCTCGATTTTGAGCGTTTGGCCCAGATTCGTCAGCGACTGCAAATTCCCCTAGTCCTACACGGCGCCTCTGGGTTACCCGCCGAAATGATTCAACGGTCCATTGAGCTTGGCGTGTGCAAGTTCAACGTCAATACTGAAGTGCGCCAAAAATATCTCCAATTTTGGCGAGAGTACGGCAAAACCGACTCTCAACAGGACCTTTTAGACTGTCAAAAAGCGGCTACCGCAGCCATGCAAGCCGTTATTGCTGAAAAGATTAGGCTGTTTGGCAGTGCTGGCAAAGCATAGGGCCGCTGTACGGAATTCAGAATTCAGAATTGTTTTAGTGACGGGGTGACTCAAAATAATCAATCCTGTAGGGTGTCGTTAGGTGAAGCCGTAACGAACCGCCCTGCAAAGAAAGGTTTGGGCGGGTTACAAGTCAGATTGCGTCTGTGCCAAAGACTCCAGCGGCATCGGATACAGTGAGCAATCCGATCAAAGCCACAGCACCTGTTGCATGATCTTTTCTTATTGATATATAGTCTCAATAAGAAGTGTAATTCATCACGAATGATTCTCAATACAAGATCTGATTGCTATAGATTTTGTCAGGGAAAGGTTGAGAAAGTATGGGAATTTTTCTTAGGTTTTTATGAGTTTCTATCCCATAGACTTAGCCTTCTTTGGCTATTCAGCAGATTTTGCAAAGCAGCTTTAGTCGCTTTGATCATTTTTATTAATGAGAATTTCTTTAGAAAAGATTTAGTCTACGTAACCCGTTATGAATGCCAGTAGCCAAGCGATTACCCCTGAGCTAGCCAGCAAAATTGCTTATTTAGCCGTTCTATTTCGGACGGCGTTTCCTGGCTCAACAGTTGACCTAACACCGTGGCTTAGCGATGCCGAAACCCAGTGCCAGCTTGAGTCTTGCTCGATTGATCTCAGTTTTTACCTGCCGCAAAAGGTTGAGCTGCTTGCCTGTCGATGCATTTTGATGCAGGTGCATTTTTCTGAAGATTTGCTGGCGGCCAACTGTCAAATCGAAACTGTCCAGGCTTACGGCTACAGCGGCCAGATTTATCCGGAAGAGCAGTGGCAATTTTCGACAACCGATTGGGCATTTGCTGGGCCATCGCTCCCCCGTGGGGAACACCAGGAACGGTTTAAATCCTTGGTCAACAGCATTTTTAGGCTGTTTGAGCACACCAATCAGGTGAATACCTCTGGATAGGGAGATATTAACGTCGCCCTTGCTGGGCTGTGGAGATGATATTTTCGGAGCGAATTTTGCCGTTAGCCAGTGCAGTTGCCCCAACTAAGGCAAGATGGAAAAGTAGATACCGTTACCCTCGACTATCACGATGAGCCTACCGCCCCTGATTCCGCGCGCCACCCTGTTTGGAAATCCTCAGCGCAGCCGTCCCCGCCTGTCTCCAGACGGTAAGAATCTGGCTTACATTGCTCCGGATGCCAATAATGTTTTACAGGTGTGGCTGCAGACGCCAGGCGGCAGCGATCGCCAGCTGACACAGGATAAAAAGCGCGGCATTCGTTCATTTTTCTGGACCTATCAGGATAATCGCCTGATTTATCTGCAAGATGCCGATGGTGACGAAAACTTCCACCTGTATCTGGTCGATATTGTTACGGGCATGGTTCGCGACCTGACCCCTTTTGAGGGCGTCAAAGCTAGCCCTATCGACCTCGATCCCGATTTTCCCGATGCTGCCCTGGTTAGCCTCAACCTGCGAGATCGCCAAAAGTTTGATGTTTACCGCGTTAACCTCACTACGGGGGCAGTAGAGTTTAACACCGACAATCCGGGTAATATTCTGAGCTGGACAGCGGATGCTCAGTTTCAGATTCGAGCGGCCACGGCGGCGACGCCCGATGGCGGCTCTGAACTGCTGTATCGTTCTACCCCTGAGGCAGAGTGGGAAAGCCTGCGCCGCTGGGGGCCAGATGATGAAGGCGGGGCCGTCGGATTTTCTAAAGATGGCAATACGCTGTATCTGGTTGGCACCCATGATGCCAATGCCCAGCGCTTTATTGCCCTCGATTTAACCACTCGCAGCGAGACAGTGATTGCGGCAGATCCCCAGTACGATGTCGGCAGCATCGAGACGCACCCCACCGAGCGCACGGTTCAAGCGGTGTCGTTTTACAAAGACAAAGAAGAATGGACCATTTTGGATGAATCGATTCGCGCAGATTTTGACGCGATCGCTCAAATCCGCCCGGGGCAATTTTCCATTGGATCGCGCACCTTGGCCGATGACCAGTGGCTGGTGGCCTACCTCACCGATGATGGCCCGGTGTACTACTACCAGTACAATCGCCCCAGCAAATCTGCGACTTATCTATTTAGCAATCAGCCAGCGCTGGAAGATCTGTCCCTGGCGTCCATGGAGCCGATTGACTTTCAGGCCCGCGATGGCCTAACCATTCACGGGTATCTCACCCTGCCCGTGGGGGTCGAAGCCAAAAACTTGCCGGTGGTGCTGTTTGTCCACGGGGGGCCTTGGGCGCGGGATATGTGGGGTTTAAGTCCATCTGTGCAGTGGCTGGCAAATCGGGGCTACGGGGTACTTCAGGTGAATTTCCGGGGGTCTACAGGCTACGGCAAAGACTTTCTCAATGCGGGCAATCGGCAGTGGGGCAAGACGATGCATGACGATCTGATTGACGCCGTGGATTGGATTTGCGCTAAGGGCATCGCCGATCGCAGCAAAGTGGCTATTATGGGCGGCTCCTACGGCGGTTACGCTACCCTTGCCGGATTGACCTTTACCCCAGAAGTGTTTGCCTGCGGGGTAGATATCGTTGGCCCGTCAAATTTGCTAACGCTAATTCGCAGCGTGCCTCCCTATTGGCAACCGATGATGGCGATGTTTGCCCACCGCCTCGGCGATATTGAAACCGAACAAGATATGCTCAAGGCGCGATCGCCCCTATTTTCCGTCGATCGCATCAAAAAGCCTCTGCTTATTGGCCAGGGCGCAAACGATCCTCGCGTCAAAGAGGCCGAAAGCGAGCAAATTGTTGAGGCCATGCGCAAGGCCGATAAGCCAGTAGAATACGTGCTTTATACAGACGAGGGACATGGGTTTGCCCGCCCCGAAAATCGTCTGCACTTCTACGGCATCGTCGAAGAATTCCTTGCAAAGTATATCGGCGGTCGGGCTGAACCTGCTGCAGAGGTCGCCGGACACTGCGGCGTTTTGAAATAGCGCGGCTTGAAAGCTAGGGGCTCTCACCAGTAAAGTTGATAATCTGCCGAAAAATTCGGGCAGGGTTATGAGTCAGATTTCTTTAAATTCAGACATCCCAGAGATACTTGATGTCGTAAGCAGTCTGAATCGAAACTCCATATCGAGTTTCTAGAGGAGCAAGTGAAGTCTTTTAACCATAGAGACAAACACTGTGTTTTCTAAACTGATGACGTGCCTGAGTGTCTAAGCTTATGCAGCTTTAACGGCAGCAGGTTCTGGGGTGGCCACCAACGCGAGTTCAATTTTTTCTGCCTCGGGCTGCTTAATTTCTGCAGCAATACTGGGGCCAAAAAAGCGCTCAATTTTTTCTTTCTTATCCTGCCAAGTTTCTAAATCAATGTAGGGAGACTCAAAGGTCAAGACCAGCGCATAAGCGTCGCTGTGCGCCATTTCATGAATGCCGCTAAGCACGGGCCGCTCGGCGTCGTTGGGGCTGAGGCCCAAGCGCTCCAGCGATTCGTCTAGATGCGCTTCTTGTCCGTAGCGATAGCGGGTCACGTCTTTGCGGATTTGGTTTTGGGTTTGAGTCGCCTGTTGGGTCCGCAGGGCTAGGGTTGCGGCATCAGGTTCTTGGAAGGGAACTGGCTTAAGCTCTGCCGCTTTTAGCGCTAAGCCTCCCAGCAAGATGGGGATACCGTAGAAAAATCCCACCAGATTGAGAGTGGCTTCATCTCGGAAATAGGCCACAAAGCCGACGAGCGTAAGAACAAGGCCAACGGATAACAGAACGGCTCCAATGGGGATGCGACGCAGCATGGCTTACTCATTTTTAAGAAACATATCTTTATACAATACCGCAGGCACCGATTAATGTTGTAAGTAATCTGTTTTATCAGCCGTCTGATAAACGTTAGGTGAACGGCGCAAAGTTCCTTATTCTGTATGGAAGGACATGATAGGAGCTTTCTATGGAACTGCAGGCAATCCGCGATCGCATCGACAAAATTAAGGGCAAGCGAGAAGCCCTGGTGCGCCTTTTGGAACAGCCCGATCTGGGTACGCTGCGTATCGATGTGAACCAGGCCCTGGAGGAAATGGATGATCTGCTAGATGAGTTTGATCGGACGTTTGCAGACAATGGGGAGGAGTAACCCCCATCTATGCGGAATTCAAAATGCAAAGTTGAGAATTCAAATACACTTTTGTTGCATATTGAGCGTTTGCTATGACCACTCACTTTATTACGGCTGAAATTGACCTGAGCGAATCCACCGGGGAGATTCAGGCCGCGATCGCAAAAACCCTTGAAAATCAAGGCGTGCCTCTGCGCTGGGCCATTACTCAGGTTGATTTGCAGGGGCGCACCGCAACAGTTGAAGCAGTGGTCACGCAGCCGGGTCGCTTGCCGGATGCTCAAGAGTCTCAAGGTTAGAATCTGTGGGAGCTCAAGTTTGTAGACCTTACACCGTCGTTTTAATTGTGCCAACAGGGATCGGCGCGGCAGTGGGGGGCTATGCCGGAGACGCCATGCCCACCGCGCGGGCAATCGCGGCGATGGCCGACCGGCTGATTACCCATCCCAATGTGCTCAACGGGGCGCAGCTATACTGGCCGATGGCAAATGCTCTCTATGTAGAAGGCTACGGGCTAGATCAGTTCGCTACAGGGCACTGGGGGCTGCGTCCGGTGCGTCAGAATCGGATTGGGTTAGTGCTCGATCGCGCTATCAATGACGAGCTGAAATGGCGGCATTTGCAGGCCGCAGACGCCGCTCGCGCCACTATGGGGCTAGATATAATCAACTACGTGGTGACTGATAAACCCCTAGGCGTCACGCTGCGGACAGCGGCATCTGGGGCAACCTGGGGCACATTAGATCATCCGACTAGTCTGCTGCAAGCGGCAAAACAGGCCATAGCGGCTGGAGCAGAAGCGATCGCAGTGGTCGCCAATTTCCCTGACGAAGAAGACCCTGAGACTTTGGACAGCTATCGACAGGGGCAGGGAGTTGATCCGCTGGCAGGAGCCGAGGCGGTGATTAGCCACCTGATTGTACGAGAGTTCCAAATTCCTTGTGCCCATGCTCCGGCGCTGCCACCACTGCCCCTAGATCCGGCTATCTCACCAAAGTCTGCTGCCGAAGAGTTAGGCCATACATTTTTGCCCTGCGTGCTAGCGGGGCTAAGCCGGGCTCCCCAGTTTATTAGGCACTCTATGGGGCAGCAGCAGCAATTGCAGGAGCGATTGCAGACGGGAGATATCTGGGCCGATCAGGTCGATGCGGTCGTCGTACCCGCCACGGCGTTTGGGGGAAGTGGGGTAATGGCGCTCAGCCAAATGCCGGCCCAAATCATTGGGGTAGCAGACAACACCACAGCGCTAACCGTAACGGCTGAGGCCATGGGCATCAAAGCGGTGACGGTTGGATCTTACTTAGAAGCATTGGGCGCTCTGGTGGCTCACAAAGCAGGCATCAGTTTGGAGGCAATGAGCCCCAAAATGCAGTCGATCACTCCTCTAAAAGATTAAATCGACTGATGAAAGGGCGATTAACAGCGCTGAGAATCAAGCTACGACAGTTTTATCAGCGCCTTTGGCGATCGCTTCAATTGGCCCCACTGTCTCAGCATGCGGAAGTTAAACGCTGTAATACTGAAGACGCTTCTGCAAGTGACTCTGTCGCCAAAAAAACCTCTGCCGCGATCGCTCCAGAGCCTAATTCAGACAGCTCTGAAGCATTAGAAGCCATTCGCACCCCGTTATTATCTGATCCGTCACCGGCTGATCCGTCACCGGCCCATCTGGACACCGCTGCGCTGGAGCAGGAGATTATCCGAGAGCGACCGTTTTCCCTAGCCGAAGCCATTGGTCGAGAAGGCAGCGGCCTT
>JBCDFX010000229.1:0-6750 GCA_039177155.1 Cyanobacteria bacterium P01_H01_bin.119 | reverse complement strand
GAGATGGGGGTGACGATCAGCGACATTGGCAGAGAAGCGATCGCGCGATATCTGGGCAGGTCTGGTGCTGGAGCAGACGTAGGTTTTTGCTGATTTTGCAGTTGAGATGAGCCCAGTTTAGGGCCTAAAAGTGGACAGCGCCGGAACCGACAGACGGAACCGATGCATAAGACGTGGACTGTTGGCAGGCATCGCGCTACGACCGTGCAGGACGCGCTGATTATCCATGATGACAACCTCGCCAGCCTGCATCGCAAAACGCACCGAGCGCTTGGACAGTTCTAAGTAGCGCTCCAATTCATCGAGCGCTTCCCGCAGATTGTTCGACAACGTACACTGCTCCCCCAGCGCAGATTTAATCTGTTGCCGATAATAGCGAATCCGCCAATCGTCGCCTTCACCCTGGAGAATCGGGTACTGCTTCTTGGCGGCGAAGGGAAATAGGGGTTGACACAGGAGGCCGACCAAGTCTTCAGGCAGTTCGTGAACCAGATCCGCCGCCGATAACATCACGCTCTCGCCGCCGCCCTGGGGGTCTGGCCGTTCCATCGCAAATGCCACCAGATTAGGCGGGACGGTCTTGTTGCTGCAGTCTGTATGCAGAGGCAGGGCATCCGAAGTGCGGCTGTAGCGGGTCACATTGCCGTTGCGAGCTGACTGTTTTGCATCAACCCGAATTTTTGTCTTTGAAATGCGCGGCAGTTCACTGCTTGTCATCGCGTTATGCTGGCTCATGGCCGTCAAAACGTTTAGGAGCCCGTCGAGGTCAATCGGATTCTGTTCTGTAACCAAGACCAGCCAGTGTGGCGATGCCCTCAGCAGAGCAATCAGCTCGGCGGCGATTTCGCGGGTCGCTGCGATCGAGAGTTGTCCGTTTGACGCAACAAATTGGGCCAGGTTTAATCGGGTCATGGGCTTGGTGGCGCATTGGTTAAGCATACTGACGTCAAAAACCCAGGAGAGTCGCAATTATTTTGCCCGACGTGGCGGCGATGTGGCGTGACCACCGTCGCCAGGGGAACGCTGATGGGGTCTATTGCGACGTTCTCGCGATCGCTCGTCGTTCAATCATGGCGGCAAAAGCCTCCGAGACTCTTTCCAGATAGGGCCGTGTGTAAGGGAAGTTCTCTGCATGGTCAAAGTTGTGGCGCATAGCGGCATTGGCCTCGAACACGATCACATTACCCTCTGAGTCGAGGGTGAAGTCAATGCCGAAGAAATCCAGATCGATGGTGTCACGGATGGCATGAAGCGCATCGATCGCCTTTTGGCCTAGGTAAGCGGCAGGCTCCTGCAAGAAGCGGTGCTCGTCCGCCTGAGTTGAGGGCGTGGACGACATGATGCGATAGCGATCGCCAGAATGGATCTGCCAGCTATCGCTGGCCAGGCCGGCGACGGGAAACAGTTCGCCGTCAATGAAGAATATGCGGGACTTGTGATAGTAACCGTCCGGCCAACGGCAATCGATAAAAGCGATGACATAAGCCTCGGTGCCTGGTGGCTGGGCCGATATCCATTCGACCAGGGCCGGACGGCTGTCAACCTTTTCCACCGTCTTGCCGGTCTGCGTACCGCGATGGCGCACGATTACCGGGTAGCGGAGTCCGGTCGCGTCCACCTGAGCGGCGATCGCCGGTGCCGGCTCTGCCAGGCGGAACAGTTTGGTCGGCGGCAGGATGACGTGAGGGAGGACGCCCAGGCGGCGAGCGTTTTCGGCGCGGGTAGTGCGGCGCACCTTATGAGGTGGGTTTATAACTGGCACGTCCGGGAACTTCGTCAGGAAGGCTTCTACGTTGTCCAGCCCCACCGGGTCCAGGTCAGGGCAACTGACGCCGTTCATGACAAGGTCAACGTTCGGCAGTGCATCCGGCCTCACTGGGTTGTTGCCGAACAAGGTCGCAACATAAATGTTGAAGCGGTCCCGGTCAAGTAGATTTTTAGTGGAAAAGTGGCCGCCCTTCAGCCAGCAGTACCGCAAACCCGTTTCTCGGTTGGTTTTGATGCCGAAGTAGCTTTTTTCCACCGAGCGCAGACGCAGGATGTGGGGTCGGTCTGGATGGGGATGACTAGGGCCTGCGATCGCGTCGAGCTGCACCATCGCCGCGATGCAGCGCCGCGCCTTTTCGACCTCACCCGCGCGGTGGTACAGCGCTGCCAGGATTTTGAGCGCTTCGGCCCCCAAAGGCCCGGTTTGCGAAGCTTGGATGAGCACGCGACGCGCTGCCGAGAAGCGACTCAGCTGAAACAGAAGGCTGCCGAGCCGTTCTAGATGCTGCCAGTCTGGCGTCGCCTGCTCGGCAGCGATCTGGGCGTGTCGTTTGGCAGCTTCCAACTCTCGTTGTTCGACGCAGGCGATCGCTAGCTGCAACTGGGCATCGGCGATCGTCGGCGAGCCGCCCTGTTTGTGGGCTTCGTCGCTCAAGTTGAACTCAGTCGATTCAGGGCTCACGATTTTAGCCTGCCTGTCAGTCAGCAATGTGCGTGGAGTCTTTTAATAAAAAATACCCAGCTGATAGGCTAAGAACCTTTTAATTCGCATGGTGTTCCCTTGCCGGTAAAGAGATGCAGACACCAAAACACGCAAAGTAGGTGAGCTTTAGCCTATCAACATATCAACGCGGACATGCTTCTTCGAAAATCTTGAAGGAGGTTTCATACCATTTCTCCGGAATAGCCCTACAGATCGGAATAGAGAGCTTTGGGAGCAAGGGGGCTGGGGAACAGGATGTGTAGCCAGAGTTTGGAGAATCTATATCACACGAAGATTCAGATCCATGGAAAGGACGTCGCTACTTCAGGCTGCCTGATGCGGGGCAGCCCAAAAATCAATCTGTATAACGCTGGAGGATAACTGACGGAAGCCTCCGGCAAATCGGGCTCGACCAGGCTATCTACGCCCTTACTCTACTTATCCTGCTGGCCACTAGCTCAACCGCACAACGGGCTTATTCTCCACTAGCGTGTTCCCAGTGAGGATATCGTTAACGGTAATGCGGAGGGTGCGATCGCCGTCCACCTCAAACTGCACGCGGATGCGATCGCTGCCGGGAGCACCGAGGGGTTCAAGCTTAGCGATAGTTCGACCGGCACCAGTATCGTTCAAGAGCTGAATTTGCTGAGCATCCTGTTGGGATTGGCGCGTGACCAGGCGATCGCCTTCAAAGAAGACTTCGGTGGTGACTAAGGCGTCTTCATTTCCCAGCTCGCCGATAATCAGTTCAATGCTGGGCTGGTTTTCGATGGAGGCTCCCAACACGAGTTCGACGGGGGTCGGGGAAGGATAGGGCTGTCCCGAGCGCACGATGGGGTGCCAGCCGTGGCGGCGATGGCGGTGATCCCAATAGCGGATGCCGTAGCTGTGATAAAGAAAGTCGGTGAGTTCGACACCCTGCTGTACCTGCAGCGCCCCTTCGGCAACGGCGGTAAAGGGGCGATCGCCGCGAATTTGTTCTTTGGCAAAATAGTTTAATAGCCACGCCTGCACGGCAGGGATTTGTGCAGTCCCCCCCACGAGCAGCACTGAGCCGATGTCTTCTACACCGAGCCCCTGACGGCGTCCCTGCTGTAGAGTGCGCTCTAAACAGCTATCCAGCCGGTCAAAAAATTGATGCTGCCGCAAAATCTCCTCAAAGGTCGGGCGATCAAGCTCCAAAGTCAGGCTTTCCAGCGTTTCATCATCGAAGAAGCTTTCGGTGGCAGCTTCTTTGTCAGAAAGCTGGATTTTGAGCCGCTCGACCAAGCGTTGAGTCAGCGGCGTCAGGGCAATGCCTTGCTGCTCATGGAAGTAGTCGGCCAACCAGTTGTCGATATCGGCACCGCCGAGATTTTCCCCGGCTTTGGCCAGCACTTTAGCCCGCTGAGGCTTTTGTCCAGCAGATGCCGCCAGAGATCTGTGGTTCCACTGTAGAACATAGCCCAAGGGCTTACTGTCGGCTGTCAGCGCCAGTTCCACCAGGGAAAAATCCAGAGTGCCGCCGCCAAAATCTATCACGAGTACGGTTTCTTCCTGCTGAATGCCATAGCCCAGCGCGGCCGCTGTCGGTTCGTCCAGCATCCGTACCTGCCGTAAATCCAAGGCTTCGCAAGTTTGGTCAAGCCAGTTGCGGTACACCTCAAAGCTGTCTACCGGCACCGTAAAGACGACGGCGTCGAGATCGCCTGATTGCTTTTGAGTAGCGGCAATAACGCTGCTGAGAAACCAACTGCCAATTTTTTCAAAAGAAAGGGTGTGACCGTCTAGCTCCGGCAAAAATCCCTGAATTGAAGTGCCAATGCCCCGCTTAAAGTTGCGGAAAAAGCGATTGTCGACGCTTACATCTAGGCCGCGATCGCGTACGTGCTGGCCAATTTGTACGGCTCCACTGGCGGCATCTGTTATATGCACCAGGGACGGTATCAGCGGCGGATTTTGGCCTAACTGCTGCGTCAATCCTGGCAGAGAGACAATTTCCGATACTTGGGTAGCGCTGTTCCAGCGGGTAACGACAGTGTTGCTGGTGCCAAAGTCAATTGCAAAGGTCATGTTCAGAAGAGCAAGGGTTCAAAAGTCGGTCAACAAAGTCTGTCCAAGGGGAGTGAATAAGTGACTGGACATGAGAGGGGCAGGGTGAAGGGGCGAGGCATTGGCAATGGCTGATCGGCTTCAAGATCGGCGTCATTCACAAAATGCCTTGCCCGGACAGGGAGATGGCTGGCTGGATAGTTGAGCCTATGGATAATCAAGCAAAAGAAAAGGCTCGGCTTATTGCGAACCTTTCCTATTAAAAAGATACTTTTATTAATACATTCTGATGGTCAGAAATCAAGTCTTTTCTTGTGGAGAGGGCAAAATGAGATCGCAAAAGAACAGCGTTCCCGCCGCTACACAAATGGGAATCGCTAGCAAATTCATCAGGGGAACGCTCACCAGAAAAAAGCATGCTAAGGCAAAGCCACCGCTAGCTGGCAGCCCCCGAAAGACGATGCCCAGCTTTTGGCGAAACTTGAGGCGACGGCGTTCGAGGGGGGCATCAAACATATCCAGGCAGACCAGTAGCGAAGCCAGCGCTATGCCGCCAGCAGTAGCGACCAGCGTGCCTACCGCTGGCACAAAATTGCACAGCAGCAGCGGCAGGCCTACACTGGCCAGCAGCAGCAGCTTTTTGAGTTCAAACAGCACCGCCCGCCAGATATCGATCAGAATTGCTCCCGCCCCCATTGCCTCAGGCGATTCCAGCTTGCCCGCTCGCAAAGTTTCAATTTTTTCCGAGAGCTGGCCATAAAACGGCGACCCCAGAATGCTGCCAAACTGCAGCAGCACCAGTCCCAAGACTACAAAAAGCACCAAGATCAAGATGCCCTTGATCACCGGCGCTAGAACTTGCACAGCAGTATCGAGCCAGGCGGGCTCGAGCCAATTAGTCAGTTGCAATGTCCAGCCATTGACAAGCTGCACGCCCCACCAGGCCCCCACGGTATACAGTGCCAGCCCTAGCACAATGTTGATGCCCAGCGGCATGAGTACGTAAGGCAGCAGCGATTGCTGCTTAAGCACCAGGCGCAGCGTGCGTAAGGGATAGCTGAAGCCAATGAAAATGCCGGGTAGACCACCGCCTCGGGGCTGTAGCCGCTTGCCAGCGTCAAGTTTCTCCATCGCAAGCCGATTGCGGACAACTAAGAGTGTTCCATCTAAAAAACATTCGGGCTTTAGCTATTGCCTGGACGTTTTCCTTGCAGGCTTACTAACCTCTTCTCAGTTTTGGACAAGTAATTAGCTGCAACACTCTAATATCCATCTTGCCTTGAGATGGGACAACCGTGAGCCGCCAGCATCCGGATTTTGGTCGTAGTTGCCGAAGAGTGAAGTGTCCTTGTTTACTCCCAAACGCCGATGAAGACACTGATTATCAGTTCCGTGACAATCGCGCTATTTGGCACTTTGAGTGCGATGTGGCAAAGTGCGATCGCGACCGACACTCAACCTCAATTTGAAGATAGCGAACGGGTCAGCCGCCGTTACCAGTATCGCGGCACCGGGCGGCGCGAAATCTTGTCTTAGAGGCCCAAAGCACAGAGCTAGCGATCGCCCCCAGCATTAGCTCGGCTGTAGCAATTCGCTGTTGAGTTAGGGTCACTTAGACCGCGACCAGCTTCTTGCAACAACCGATAGTGTCAAGGGCGGCCGTCATTTAGATTGCCAATGCTTTGATAGCCAGGGTTTCAGCCCCTAAGTAATGACATTAGGGCAGGTATGATAATGCTTATCCCATAAGGTTTTGGTCTTAATCGATGACACGCCCTAAGCAGGTAATGATGCACTGTAGTGGTGAGTAAAGTTCCACAGCAGACTGATTTGGTTGCGGAGGCTGTGTGAGAATCTAGGCTCTGCCTGACAAACCTCGATAGGCGCTGGCGCAACGCCCAGTTGCAGGGCGCAGTATAGCTAATTTTGCCGCTATCTTTGCTCACCACTCAATGCTGCTTCTGTGGCCGCTCGCTTCGGTCAGCTTCCCACGCATCGGCAAGTAATTAGCGTGATAAATAATACTCAGATTGCCGGCTCTGGCAAGTGCAATTATTGGCCCCAGGATTGGTTTTTAAACGCTTTTATTTTGATCCTGACCTCAAGTAACCAGGCCGAAACTTATTAGCGCCAGCTTTGGAGAACGACAGATGATGGCCTCTGTAAGCGATCTCACGAATCCATTCGTAAATTGCGTAGATTATCCGGGAACGCTACGTGGCAGGTTGAATGAATAAACACATTGCTTG
>JBCDFX010000228.1:0-6751 GCA_039177155.1 Cyanobacteria bacterium P01_H01_bin.119 | reverse complement strand
GTTTACCCAGAGCCGCTGGATTGAGCGCAGCTTTTTTCCCTATGCGGTGATTTTGCAAACAACGCCGATTGTGGCGATCGCGCCGCTGATTATTATCTGGCTGCGTAACAATACATTTTTGGCGCTGGTGGTCTGCGCTTGGATTGTGGCCTTTTTTCCGATTGTTTCTAACACTACCCTGGGACTTAATAGCGCTGACCATACCCTGCGCAACCTGTTTCAGCTCTACGGCGCGAACCGGTGGCAAATGCTGCTGTATCTGCGCTTGCCCAGTGCCCTGCCCTACTTTTTGGGCGGCCTGCGGATTAGCGGTGGGCTGGCGTTAATTGGGGCCGTGGTGGCCGAATTTGTAGCTGGCACGGGGGGCACCCGTTCGGGGCTGGCCTATCAAATTTTGATTTCTAGCTACAACCTGCAAATCCCCCGTATGTTTGCCGCGCTGGCGTTAACGACGGGGCTAGGGGTTGTCATCTTTGTCGGTTTGAGCGCGCTGTCTGATGGCTTACTTCGGCACTGGCACGAGAGTGCCATAACACGAGAGAACTAGATAGGGTTTCCTGACAAAAGCTGAAATTGTCGGTGGGTGAAGTTAGCTGAGATTGTCCTGCGGGGAGAGTTTGAAGCGAGCTATGCCGAGCAGCTAAGTGCATCTAACCGCGTAATTTTGGGATAGGGCCGATTCTGACGGCTCGATCCCATCAAGACTGAAATAGATGAAGCTGCACTTCTGGGTTGACGCGCAAAATAATTAGAGTCATATCGTCTTCATTTTGGTTGCCTACTCCGATAAACCGCTGCAGCATATCAAATAAATAGGTCAAAATTTTATCCGCGCTCTGCAAGTTACGACAGGCCCACTGAAAGGCACGGGAGAGATTTTCCTCATCAAAGCGTTCTCCCTTGGCATTGGCGGCGTCCGTAAAGCCATCGGTGTAGTACATAATGGCATCACCCGGATGGAGCTGAATTCGGTCTTCGTAATACTGACTCTCCATATCCAGGCCCAGCAGCATCCCTGCCGTATCTAGTCGCCTAATGGTGTTGGTTGCCGCCTGCCAAAACAGAGGCGGATTATGGGCAGCGTTGCCGTAGGACAAAATTCGCGTTTTAGGATTGTATTCCGAGTAAAACAGGGTGACAAACCGATTGGAATTTTCCAGATCGGCGTGCATCACATGGTTCAAGTTTTGCAAGATGCGAGCGGGGGAGTAGCCGTTAAGCACCTCAGCCCGCAGCATGCCCCGCAGCATGGTCATAATTAATCCGGCAGGCACTCCCTTCCCCATCACATCGCCGATGGCCATGCTCCATACCCCAGCCGAAGGATGCTTGGCATCAGCAGCGCGGAGCTGATCGTAGCTGGTCGGAATAAAGTCATAATAGTCGCCGCCGACTTTGTTGGCCGTGCGGCACTGGGCTGCAATGTCGATGCCTTCAACCGTTGGGCAGTGGCGGGGCAGAAGCTGGAGCTGGATTTCTGCGCCAATCTCTAGCTCCCGATCGAGCCGTTCTCGCTTGCGTAGGGCAACGGTCAATTCGCTATTTTCGACGGCGACGGCGGTTTGATCCGCTACCAAACGAACCAGCTTTTGCCGGGTTTCGCTCCAGTTGTAGTCAGGCTCGCGGCTAAAGACATAGAGGCGACCCCGTTCAACATTTTTGACAATAATGGGGGTGCCAAAGATTTTAAGATCGTCGCCTAAATACCGGTGAACGTAGCGATCTAGGGTGCCCATAGCGTTTCGCGCTTTGATGATGGCGCTGCCTGCGATCGCAGAAAAAGATTCGGTCACCTTGCGGGTTGCCGCTTCCAAGGCTCGCCGCACATCTTGACAATGGTAGCTCCCCTGACAGTGCAGATGCTCCAGCCGAATTTGGCCGTTGGGCCGAAACAGCACCAGCGCGCCGCCAGTGGCGTCAGTAACGCGGCTGGCAATCATGGGAATCAGCTCCAAAAACTGATTGAGGTTGTTAAGACTCCGCAGGGCAAACCCCAAAGAACTTAGCAAGTCTTGAATTTTAGCCTGCTCTCGCTGAAGCCGTCCTACCAGCTCTTTAAGCGCAAAAACCGGCGCAGTATCTGAAATCGCACCGCTACCGGCAGGCTCAAAAGATGGGCTGGAGGAAGAAGACATGGGGGATATTGTCATTTGGTCTTTTGGCAGACGCGGTAGGAAACACAGTTGAGCGTGGAGCAAGTTCGACCAATCATAGCGGATCACTTTCAATTCGCCTACGGTAATTTTTGAAATTTGGAGCGTGGGCCAAGTTTGCGTCACAGCTTGTTCAAAACGCGGCGGCAAAATGCGATCGCGCCCGCTGGGGTTTCAGTCTGCTCAGGGTAGGCTAGGGGCGGGCGCTGTAAAATCCACAGTCGCACCTTAAGCTGCTGGGCCAGGGAGCGCTTGATGGCTTCACCACCCGGTGCGCCAGAGGCTTTGGTGATCACCTGGGTAATGTGCCACTGCTGCCACAGCGATCGCTCCAAGTCCGCAGACACAGGAGGACGAATGGCAATAATGCGATCTGGGGTAAATCCGGCGGCGATCGCCCGTTGCAAAGAATCCGCCCTGGGCAAAATTCGCGCAAACAGCGTAGTCCGTCTGTGCCAAGGCTGAAATCGATGCAGGTTTTTGGCCCCCACCGTCAGCAGCGATCGCGCTTGGGGGGCCAGCACTGCCGGATTCAGCAAATCATCGTAGGCGTTAACTGTCTGAATCCACGGCGACGCGGGGATTGAATCACCGATAGCAGGCCGCTCAAGCCGGAGATAGGGCAGATGATGGCTTTTGCAGAGCGATATCGCACTACGAGAGACCTCCACCGCAAAGGGATGGGAGGCATCTATCACCGCCGCAATATTTTCTGCCATTAAAACAGCAGCCATGGCTTTGGGGGCGATCGCCCCCACCCTTACCTGCCGCCAGGGAGAATCAGGATAGAGCCCTGCCGCAGCGGCGGTGACAACGGTAACAAGGTGAGGAATTTGGGCCTCAGCCAGACCGGCAGCCACCTGCCCGCTCTCCTGAGTGCCGCCAATTAGCCAAATTGTTGCGCCCTGGAGGTCGGTCATTCCCGCAAAAAGAGGCATTGAGATACCCGCTTTTGCAGTTGCTATCAATCGTGTCAGAGTCAAACTGGCTGATGGTTAGTAAATCCCAACCCTCAATTTTTAACTAACGATTGCTGGCTACAAATAGCTAGGGACTATCATCAGTTATGTATTCAACTCCACTACAGCAAGGGTTCTAGTCCCTAGCCAGTTGATTGGGGCGGGTGTGCTTACAGCTTATCTTGTCAGGTTTCTGCGCTTAACTGATGACATGCCCTAGCAGGCTATTTCTTGTAATGGGCCTCTACATTTAATCAAAGCAGGCAGGAAAAGTAAAGACAAAAAAATTGACTTTAACTTGAGCAATGGGTAGCGTAAGTAAAGCTAAATCAGATGACTATTTTTCAAAAATTTAACTGTTGTTGAAAATAGGCTCGGTACACTTCACAACTGGGAACGGCCTGATAGCCTTTGACTTTTATAAGTCCCAAACTTTCTAAACGATACATCGTAATCGCATCGAGTTCTATTCCTTCTGGAGTGGAGACAATTTGTTTCAGAGCAGTGGCTAAAGTAGAATCTTGCTTCAGCAGCATTAGATAGCTTCGTAGATGAGTACCGTAGAGTCCTGAAGGAGTAGCAGCGGTTTTGATTAACTCATCTATCGTGGTCGCCTGAGTTGCCAGATGATAGAAAAACACATTTACAAGGTAAGGATGTCCGCCCACTAAATCTAAGAGATTTTGCGCATCAACACTATCTAATTTCTCTAAGCCATATCGAGTTGCCAATTCATAGATTTGAGCTGTATTAAATCCAGATAAATTAATTGCTTGGCCAATATTAAATGGCGATTGGTGAATCTTTAATGGGACGTAAATCTCAGTAGCATGCATAATCACCAGGCGCAGCTTTCGCCATGGAACACTCCATTTAGCCTTCTCGTGCCAAGAGCGCAGCAGCGGAAAAAATTCCTGGGCGATTTTGGGATGTTGAAGCAGTTCTTCAGCCGCAGTAATCATTAATACGATAGGCGTTTGAAGAGATGATAGAAGATGTTCTTGGTAATAAAGTTCACAACTGATCTTGTATCCCATCGACGGATCCCAATAGTCGTCAAGCTGAGGGGGAATATTTAACGCTTGACTTGCCCTTAAACAAAACCATCTTAGAAATGTGCCAATACCGGCAAATACTTCCTGGTCAACGGTTTGTAAGTCTAGATGAACCGTTTGATAGCCGCGCTGCTCTGCAGCCTGAATTAGGCGAAACATCAGGGATGTTTTGCCCATCTTTTGGGGCGCTTTGATGCGCAGAAACCCCCCAGGACGTTGAATCTCTGAAAGGGCTAACGCCTCGTTGGGCGGGCGGTTAATATACAGCGGAGAATGGAGCGGCAGGGGGTCGGAGGGATACTGCAGTTGAGATAGCGTTTGGGCTGCTAAGCCCGATTGAATAGTTGGGCCCGATTGAACAGTCGGGACTGGCTCTGATTTGATCGCCCTAGTTTGTTTTAATACCGCAGGGGACGATTGCAAGTGCTCTCGGAGGACAAACAATAGACTTTTTTTGGTTACCCGTTGGCCTAGGGCTTGAGACAAATCTCGCCATAACTTGTAGCCCGTATCTTTGAGATGGGCATCTCCATATCCAGAGTGCTTTGCCATTTGGTCATAGGTCTGCTTGTTCCACGTTTGACCTAGAACAATGCGCTCTGCCGGGCTGAGCTTTCGTTTCAGCAGTTGATCTTCGATTGCAAATACAACGTTATCAGGGTCCATCTACAGATGTTCAGTGACGATAGATTCCTACGAGGAATCCCTTACCTAGACTGACATAAAATCTCGGCGGCAGGAATTATTTCTGGATGACTGTCCGTCTTTTCCGTCTTTTCCGTCCTACCGTTTTGTAACTGATTGATGTTCTGCAATGGAGTGATGGCCTTAGTCATCTGATAACCCGTCACAGAGGGCGCGATCGCGTTCTGCAACGTCACGATTTGTGCGCAAATAATCAGCAATCCAGGCGCAGGCATATTCCAGCTCGTCTAGCGCCAATATCTTCTCTAAGTTCCACAGAGTCAGCGTGCCGTCTTCGGTGACAGTAACGAGGTCTCCAGTAGCGCTAAATTTTACACTTTTGAAGCCGGAGCCGTGGCCATAGAGAGTCTTAATAGGTTCCCCTGCTAGCGTCCATAGGGTAACGGTATTATCAGCGCTGGCGGTGGCCACCATTTGTCCATCAGCACTAAAATCCACCCCGAAAAGCCCTGTGGCGTGTCCTTCAAAGGTGGTGACTAGGGTGCCATCCCAGCGCCATAGTTTGGCTGTGCGATCGGCGCTGGCCGAGGCAATAAAGCGACCATCTGGACTGACCGCTAGTCCAAAAATATCCGTATCGTGGGCGTCAATCACATGGCGGCGATTACCGCCGGCGTCCCAAATCTGAAGCGTTCCGTCGGAGCCGGCTGTGACGAAGGTTTGAGTATCAGGGCTAAAGGCCACGCGATAAATTCGTCGTCCATCATGGCCTTTCAGGGTGTGGATAAGATCCCCCTCCACGGTCCAGACCCGAATAGAGCCGTCTTCTGCCCCGGCTACCACCCGTTGATTATCAGCACTAAAGGCAGCATCCCAAATTTGGAGTTGATGCCCTTCGAGATCTCTGAGGAAACGCCCGTCCCGGGTCCAAAGTTTAAGGGTGCCGTTGTGTCCAGATGTCGCGATCATTTGGCCATCGGGACTAAAGTCAAATCCGAACAGAATCGTGTCTGCCTGTAGGGTGGCAACGATATTCCGCTGGGTGTCCCAGACATGAACCGTCGAGCTATCGCCAGAGATAATTCGGTCTCCTTGAGGGCTGACAGCACTGTCCCAAACCTCATCATCTAAAAAGATGGTTTTGAGCAGCGGTGTTTCCCACTGCCTAAGCTGGGCCGTGTTCTGAGTTCCAGTCGTCACGATAGAGTGAACATCGCTGGGAGAAAAGCTGAGTTCGCGGATATCCCCCGGAATTTGAAGAATGCGCCAGGGGCTGCCGTCTTTCCCCCAAATCCAAAGGGTTCTATCCAGGCTAGCGGAGGCGATCGCCCTACCATCCGCCGCAAATGCCACATCTTCAACTCGCTTGGTGTGCCCCTCCAAAGTTGTGCTTAGGCTGCCGTCAAGCTGCCAGAGTTGTACTACTTCACCGTCACCGCCGGTGGCGACTAGGTCGCCACTGGCGTTAAAGGCCAAACTCCAAAGACTCCCTCCGTCAAGGGGGCCGGGTAATACGCTTAGGAGTTGACCTTCGGGAGTCCAAACCTTGGCCGTATTATCCAAGCTAGCTGAGGCAATCATTTGACCCGCTGAGCCCACCGCAACTTGCCAAACCATACTTTGATGGCCCGATAGGGTGCTGAGCAACGTTCCATCTAGGTTCCAGACTTTGGCGTGATGGTCGGCTCCCCCTGAGACCAAAAATTCTCCCGTGGGGCTAAAGGCTAAACTCCAGGCAGCCCCGTTATGGGCCTGGATCGTTTGCACCAATGTTTTTGATTCCAGCTCCCAAATTTGCAAGCTGCCGTCTAAATTGGTGGCCGCTAGCAGGGGAAGCCGGGGGTGAAACGCCACGCCAAAGGTAGTGGCATTACCTGCAAAGGTATGTAAAAGTTGACCATCTTTGGCCCAGAGCTTAACGGTTTGATCACCGCTAGCG
>JBCDFX010000227.1:0-6751 GCA_039177155.1 Cyanobacteria bacterium P01_H01_bin.119 | reverse complement strand
TAAAGACAAAACATTGCAAGAAATCGGGGGCAATGCTCCGGTCAATGGAGTCCTCAGTGTTGAGAAGGCTCAACGAATGGCTGAGTTCTTTGGGGTGCTGGGCGATCCCAATCGCTGGCGTATTTTGTCAGTGCTCGCCTCTCAAGAACTGCCCGTAGGCAAACTGGCTAAGGCAGTCGAGATGAGTGAATCAGCCGTTTCTCATCAGCTAAGGGTACTGCGAACCATGCGGCTAGTGGGCTACCGCAAACGGGGCCGTAACGTTTATTACTGCTTAAAAGATAAGCACATCTTTAACCTTTATCGAGAAGCCTCAGACCATCTAGATGAACCTGATGATTCGGACTAAGAGCTGCTGTAGGAGCGCGCCTCAAGCATTTTGAACAGTTGAGCGACCTTGGCCATGTCTTTGTCTCCGGGCGATCGCTCAACGCCGCTAGAGAGATCGATCCCGTCTGGGCGATTGGGCTGGAGCAGTGCCAGCGCCTCTGCAATATTGCTGGGGTTGAGTCCTCCCGCCAGAAACCAGGCTTTGCCCGGCTGAAATTCTTTTAGCAAGGCCCCGTCTAGCCTATGCCCCGTTCCTCCCAGCTGATGGGGATGATAAGCGTCAAGCAGAAATCCATCTACGCTGTTTTGATACGCACCAATCTGCTCAAGGGTTTTGGCGTGCTTAACCCGAAACGCTTTGATCAATTTGACCTGAGGTAAGGTGTTAAGCAACTGCCGGCAAAACTGGGGAGATTCATCCCCGTGAAGCTGCACCGCCGTCAGCCCCGCGATCGCGACCGTAGATTTAATCTGGTTTAGGGGCGCGTTGGCAAAAACGCCCACAAATAAAGGCATCTGGCCCTGGGTCAGAGATAGTAGATCGGCTTGAACTGCCTCTACAACAGCGCGAATTTTGGGCGGTTCCACATAGCGGGGAGAGGTTTGCACACAGATAAAGCCCAGCGCGGCAGCGCCGAGACGGGCGATCGCAACCCCCTGTTCAATCTGGGTAATGCCGCAAATCTTGACCTGCAGTGACGTTTTCAAGGTGTCCCTACAATCGACTGTGAATAAAGGCATCGAGGCGATCGATACCCTTTTTGATAGTGTCTAAGCCTGTGGCATAGGACATACGCACCGTATGCTCCGCGCCAAAGGCGATGCCCGGAATGGCCGCGACGTGCTTTTCATTGAGCAGGGCTGTGCAAAAATCCACCGACCCAATGCCCAGCTTGCTGATATCAATGTAGAGGTAAAACGCACCTTGGGGCGTTGCGCAGACCAGGCTCGGAATGGCCTGCACCGCTGAAACAATATAGGCTCGCCGCTGCTCAAAGGCTTGACGCATCTGTTCTACGCAGTCCTGGGAAGATTCTAGGGCTGCGATCGCGCCAAACTGAGCAAAGGTGCAGACATTAGAGGTGCAGTGGCCCTGAATTTTGCTGGCGGCGTTGATCAGCTCGGTGGGGCCAGCCAGATAGCCGACGCGCCACCCGGTCATAGAGTAGGCTTTGGCAAATCCGTTGCTGATAATGGTGTGATTAAATGCCTCTGGGCTGGCAGCACCGATACTGAGATGCTGGGCGCCGTCATAGAGAATTTTTTCGTAAATTTCATCGGAAACCGCCCAAATATCCGCATCCACCACCACCTGGGCCAACGCGCGAATTTCGTCCGGGCTGTAGACCGAGCCGGTCGGATTTGACGGAGAATTGAGCACAAACAGCCGGGTTTTGGGCGTAACAGCCGCCTTTAACTGAGCCGGACTAATTTTGAAGCCGCTTTCTAAAGCGGTCTCTATCAGGACAGGCGTGCCCCCCGCTAGCTTAACCATTTCAGGATAGCTAACCCAGTAGGGCGCAGGGATAATCACCTCGTCGCCAGGCTCAATCAGAGCCATCATCAGATTGTATAAAGAGTGCTTGCCGCCGTTAGTCACCATAATATTTTCGGCCGCGTAGCAGAGGTCGTTATCGGCCTGTAGCTTATGGGCGATCGCCGCTCTTAGCTTGGGTTCACCCGCCGCTGGGCCATAGCGGGTTTTCCCCTGATCCAGCGCCTGTTTGGCTGCTGCCACCACGTGCTTAGGGGTAGGAAAGTCAGGTTCGCCGGCGCTAAAACTACACACATCGAGACCGTCGGCCTTCATCTGCTTGGCTTTTGCAGAAATGGCGAGCGTCATAGAAGGCGTAACTTGGTGGACGCGAGCGGCTAATTTCATAGAGCGATACCACAGAAATATCTTTTTAAGTGCTTAAGTCCTATACCTTAGCGTCAATTAGGATAGCCCTTTCGGCAATCAGGATCGTCCCTTCGACTGCTATAGATCGCGAGCAAGATGCTCGCACTAGGTCAGGGATTGGGGCACGAGGGAGGGTGAGCGAGACGCTCACGTTCTAGAACATTGGATTTATCCCTTTGTTCACCAGCGCCAGCATCTTATCCCATTCGATTTTCAGCATGATTCCAAGAAAGCCCTTAATTTATGAGCCTCAATATTAAGTTTTTTATAAAATCAATACAAAATACTGATAGTTTATATTCGGAAATCTGATATATTTTTCTCAATAAGAAATGTAGACCATATCCGATTTGGAATTCGTAATCCCGTCCAGTAAAAAGCTGCGGGCCAGATATGGAGAAGGTTTAGATGGTTTTACAATCTGCCGAAGTATGTATACAGGTTCGATGAAGCTCCCAATTTCCCTGTCTCTTTTAGCTCAGCTCAGTCAGTTTCTAAGATTTCTTGTTTATCAGAGTCGGGCTATCGGTTGGGCATCTCGCGTGTTTGGGATAAGGTTCTGTCTGGGTATTGCTCTGGCCGGGATACTCTTATTGGCAAATTGGTTGCCGCAGTTTCAGCCCTTAGCGCTTTCTGTGGAGGGATCTCAGGTTGCGAGCCTGTCAATGGCTGCACCTGAACTTGTAACAAGTCAGCGCCACTATCGCTCACCCAAGGCGCTGTCGCTAAATGCTCGCCTCACTCCCTCATATCTGGAATTTGATCCAATAGTTTCTCAGCGGTTAAACCACAGCGGCATGACTCAGAGCGTTTTGACCGGCAGCCATTTAACTCGGGCGCACTTTTTCACTAGCTTGCCAAGGGACTCGGTAAAGCAGCCGTCGGCTTGATTAAGGCAAACACTGTAAGCCAAATGATGGACTCGGCACTCTGGCGTGACCTGGTGCTTAAGTAATCTACTGAAAGATTTGGGCAGGGTTGCGAGTCAGATTGCGTCTGCGCTAGCGATTCCAGCGGCGGTAGGTGCAGCGAGCCGTCTGGCTAACGCAACAAGAGGACTTCTGCTAGGGTGAAGGGGCAAAAATATCCGCCACCGCTGCCCAACCTATGGCTGACATTATTGAAACTGGGAAAAATCTGCTGACGGAGTTAATTGGGCGCTACCGCGATCGCGTCGATTATCTGGCTATTCGGCTAGAGACTTCAGAGGGAACGGATATTTTTCTGCGCGGCGGACAGGTTGAGACCCTAAGTGAGGGGCTCTCCGTCGGCGGGCAGGTGCGGGCCTGTTTTCGCGGCGGCTGGGGATTTGCTAGTTTTAATCGTTTAAGTGCTTTAGAAGAAAGGCTTCAGGATGCGATCGCGGCAGCTCATCTAATTGGTGACGATGAGACGATTCTGGCTGATATTGATGTGGTTCAAACCACTTGCCGCCTGCCGCTGACGGGAACCGACCCCCGAAAAATAGATCTGGCCCGCAAGAAAGCACTCTGCGATCGCTATCACGAGATTTTGGCTCACCTAGACGAGCGCATCACCACGGCCTCAGTGCGCTATGGCGACAGTACCCAGCGGGTGCTGCTGGCCACCTCTGAAGGGAGCCTGATTGACCAAAGCTGGGTTGATTTAGAAATGCGCTTTGCGGCCACCGCCCGCAACGGTGAAACGGTTCAAACTGGGCGAGAAACCACCGGCTCGCGCAAGGCCTACGAAGATATGGAACAGTTAGATCAGCAGGTGCAAGGGGCCGCCCAGCGAGCGGTTGAGGCGCTAGATTTGCCCCCCGTTAATGGCGGCACCTACGATGTGGTAATCGACCCGATTTTGAGCGGGCTATTTGTTCACGAAGCCTTTGGCCATCTGTCTGAAGCTGATATGGCCTATGAAAATCCTGACCTATTAGAAGCCATGACCTTGGGCCGCAAATTTGGCCCAGATAGCCTCAATATCTACGATGGAGCTGCGCCTGCGGGTCATCGGGGCAGCTATCTATACGACGATGAATGTACCCCTGCGGCTACCACTCAACTGATTCAGGCCGGGCATTTAGTGGGCCGGCTCCACTCCCGCGAAACCGCCGGCAGGCTGGGCGAGACGCCCACAGGCAACGCCCGTTGCCTAAGCTATCACTATCCGCCGCTGGTGCGGATGACCAACACCTGGATTGAGCGGGGGCAAACCCCGGTTAAAGATCTTTTTAACGGTGTTCAACTGGGGGTGTACGCCAAAAACTGGCTGGGCGGTATGACCAACGGCGAGATGTTTACCTTCACCGCCGGGGAAGCCTGGATGATTCGGGATGGGGCGATCGCGGAGCCTGTGCGCGATGTCACCCTAACGGGCAACGTTTTTCGCACCTTGGCCGATATTGAAGCCATCGGCGATGACTTTTACTGGGATGAGTCGGGCGGCTGCGGCAAAGGGGGGCAAAGCGGCCTTCCCGTCGGCTGCGGCGGTCCTAGTTTGCGAATTCGCAATGTGGTGGTCGGCGGAGAAGCGCTTTAGGTGCCCAGATTAGACAGCGTTAATCAGATTGCGTGCTCCATCCAGTATCGCTGGAGTGTTTGGCGTAGAAGCAATCTGACTCGCAGCCTTGGCCTAACCGTTCCTTCGGCTGCTATAAATCACTGACTGGGGCGCTGAATGATTTGCTCTACCACCCGTCGCTTACTGGTCGGATCGATGCCAATCAGCCGCACATAATCCTGGGGGTAATCGGCCAGACACTGACCAATGGTGGCGATCGCCGCCGTACTATCTGATGTTTTAACAGTAGTGCAGCTTTGCCAGGTATTGGTGCGAAATCGCCGTCGATCGACCCGCTCTATACCGATACGGTGCCCCTGAGAAAGCCAGAGTTTTACCTGACTGGCCACCTCTGGATCAAGCTTAGTCGAGGCGCGATCGCCCGCATCCCCCTCGGCACCGCTAAATTTATTCTTAAACCGCTGCTGAGGAGCTTCCCCTTTAGAGGCTTTAGCGTCGTCAGCCGGCGGGTCAGTTGCTCCCGGTGGGGTTCGCCCGGCGAAGGCACCGCCATTGTGATGAATTGGATTTTGGGCAACCTGGGGGGCGGCCTGGTCTGGCCCCGTCTGATCGGCGTAGGCACGGTAAAATTCGTCCTGGGATCTAGCCTGAAGCGGTATAGTCTCCTGCAGCGCCTGGTTATATTCTCGCACCAGGCCCCCGTCCCGCACCCGATGCTGCTCAGCTACCATCGCTTGGCCCACCGCCATTAAATGGGAAAGCTGAAAATTCGGTTTTTGGAACTGGGGCGGACGGGTTGTGTTGACCACGTTGCGGGCTACCTGATCGACGCCGACTCTGTGAATAAACTCGCGAATCTGCTCGTCATAAATGCGCGATCGCAGGGCGCTATAAAAATCAATGGCCTGCTGCGGAAACCTATCCACAAGCTGCTCAACCTCATCCACCCTCAGACCGTCCGGCGCAAAAATGCCCCCGACAATACCGATTCGATCGGCCCGGTCAGGCTGCCAGTAAAACTTACTCATACGCCCATCGCGAACCAAAGGCGCGTACAGAGTCGCAAAATCATTCCCGGTCACCACAATCGGAATACGCTGCAGCGGCGTGTCATCGTAGCTGCCGGGAAGCTGAACGTTGGTGGGATTGTCGGCAATATTCATTAAGGTATTGTTCACCAGTTGGGTATTGACCGTGTACTGGGTCATACGGTCAAACCGACCCGCTCCCGCGTCCAAATCATTGATAATCAGCACGGCCATTTTGCCCCGTACCCGCACCAGTTCTGCCGCCTCCCGGTAGCGTAGCCGAATCAGCCGCGCCGGGTCGCCGGCATCTGGGCTTTCCAGTTCGCCCCCGGAGATGGCCACCACTTCAACGCCCATCCGCTCAAACACCAGTTCACATTGGAAAGTTTTTCCCTCTCCTTTGCGACCGTGAACTCCCAAAATCAGCGGCACCCGCACCTGGGGCAGGCTCAGGTAGTTTTTGGTGAGGTGGATGGCCAGGGTATCTAGAAATCGGGGTGCAATATAGTAAGTCATTGTTATCCAAGCTGCACAATCTCTAGCCGAGACGTCGACAGTCGATCGAGCCAGTGGTTTAAATATTGGCGGTTTTCGGCCTGCTCCTGAGACGAATCTGTATCGGCAGGGTAAGGCATCAGTCCCATAATGGCCGCTGTGGTGACGCAAAACATGGATTTTTGAAAACTCTGGCAAATTTTTACTCGCACATCGCCAGTTCCCCGCGTTGTTTGATCGTAAAACCCTTGGAGATAGTCGGGAACGTAGTGCATCATATCCTGCATCAGCAGGGTGGGCGGAATGCCGGCTCCACCAATGGGCACCGGATCGGCATATAGCGCGCCGTAGGCAAATCGGCTTTGATCCGGTGAAATTTGGTTAGCCTGAGCGTTGTAGGACACGGTGCCCAAAAACGGCGTTCCTCGAAAGAAAATCGCTTCTACATAGGGCACCGCCGTATCCATTAAGAACGTTAAGCTGGCTGAGGGGGGCAGCAAATCGTAGG
>JBCDFX010000226.1:0-6755 GCA_039177155.1 Cyanobacteria bacterium P01_H01_bin.119 | reverse complement strand
CTCAAACCCTTCTTGGTGCCAATGGTAAACCTGGAGAGGCTGAGCAAATAAGGGATCGGCAACAGCGGTGGGCTGAATAGGATAGTAGCCAATTTCTCGTAGACCATGGGGGTGGGGGCTAACCTGCGCCTTCAGGACGCGGGCCAGTAGTTGGGCTCCTAGACAAATGCCCAGCAGGGGGCGATCGCACTTTACCACTCGCTCAATTAGCCTGAGCTCTTGGCCAATAAAAGGCAGGCTGTTATCATCGTTAGCGCTCATCGGCCCGCCAAAGACCACAACGGCGTCATAGGCCGCAATCGCCTCTGGCGTTTCAGGCAGCTCGTCTCCGGCAGCGGCGCACCGTTGATCGAGGCGGTATCCTCGCTGCTGCAAAACCTGACCTACGCGGCCCGGTTCGGACGTCTCTTGATGAACAATCAACAACGCAGATTTCACAGGCATCAACAAAAACACGACTCAAAAATTGTAACCAGTCACCTAGGCTAGTGCCGACCGCCGATAATACGGAAGTGATGGGTTAATCTGGTTAGCCTGCCTGTTTGTAGCACAGCCATCCGAACGCTGCAGCTATCTAGCCTTTACAATGGGCGGGGCGTTAGCACCGGCTAGTGATGCCCTAGCATTGGCCAGATTTCCTACAGCCCCAAGTATCACCAGAGTGCTGAGTCTAAAAGCAATCTGGTTCGCAGTCTTGTCCTAACCGGACAGATAACTGCTACAGCCCCAAGCCCCTGACTATGCTGTCACTTTCAAAGCCCATGTTTACCATCAAGGGATTTCTCCAGCCTGCACTGACGGGCCTAGCAATTAGTCTGTCCGCTATTGCCGTGTTGCCTGTACCCCAGGCCATAGCCCAGTTTGAACCCACTAATCCGGGTCGCCCCGGCAACCGCGACGGCGGCGGCGTGCGCGGCTGTTTGTTTGGCGTGCCGCCCCGGCTAGTTGCGCTGATGCCAGAGTCTAACTTAGGCTACACTACTCGCGCCTATCCCGATTTTTATGCCTACGTGCCCACCAACATAGCGCCGCTAATGTCGTTTAGCCTGTACGAGACGGATGAAGCCGGGGAGGATCGGCAGCTTGTCTATCAGGTGGTACTGCCCGCCCAGCAAACGCCGGGAATTGTTCGATTCTCTCTGCCGGATGACTTGGGCATCGAGCCTTTGTCACACGAACAGAGCTATCAGTGGTCAGTGGCTTTGATTTGCGATCCGGATAATTTTGAGTCGTCTATTAGCACGCTGACCTGGGTGCAGCGGGTTGAGCCTGATGCCGATCTTGCCGATAAGATCGCCGCAGCCGACCCGGTAGATCAGGCTCAGCTTTATGCCCAAAACGGTATCTGGTTTGATGCGCTGGATCAGCACCTGGTCGCTCTGGATGCCCACCCGGACGACGACACTGTACAGCAACAGTGGCAAGATTTTCTGACCTCGGTAGACCTGGGCGCGATCGCAGACTACGGTCTTAGCAATTCCCGGCCTGAACCAGACCAGCCTGAACCAGACCCGTCTGAGCCAGACCCGTCTGAAACAGACCCGTCTGAGCCAGAATAATTGGCCTGGTTTAGTGGAACTATTCGAGATTAACCCAGGCGAAATCTGTCGCGGCCTGAAACGGTTGCCAATTGGTGATATCTTGCAGCATAGCCCGATGTCCTGACACATTCGGATGAACGCCGTCTTCAGCAAGCTGCGATCGCCACCACTGCTCTCCCCGCGACAGCCATAGCTCAAACAGGTCGAGGTATGGCACCGCTCGGCGCTGACAAATCTGAGCTGCTGCCTGCTTATAGCGGTACTGCTGCTCGTGAGAATAGTGCAGAATTTCGGCAAAGGGCATAGCGGCCTCATTGACCGGAACCGTGCCGATAAACAGAACCGGGCACAGGCTCACCACCTGAGTGAGCAGCGTATCGAGCTTAGACTGGTAGATTTCAAATGGCGTAAAGTTTCGCCCGCCTTTGCTGCCAGCCTGGGCAGAATCGTTCACCCCAACGGACAAAATCAGTAAATCGGGGATACGGTTGCGCAGCTCCCCTCGGGAGCGAAACTCTTGACTCAGCCGCTGGGCAACCTGGGGTACCCCGTCCCCTCGTACGCCTAAATTATAAATAACAGGACCGCTAGAGTGGGGAGAGAGCGATCGCCGTCGCAGCCGCTCAACCCAGCCCCCGCCCTCAGGATCACCAAATCCGTAAACCAAGCTATCACCCACGACCACCAACTTTTTAGGGTGGGCCGCAACTTTTCCCGCTGCAATCGAACGGGGAACGGGCGCGATCATCATATTTATAGATTCTTGAAGGGAACAACTCGAATAGGACAATAGCACCCGAGGGTCATTCTTTTCAAATCTCTACCATCAGAGGAATTGCTCACCTCCGGTGAATTGCGTATTTTTGGGCTGATTTTTGGGCTGAGGTGGGTTCTCAACATTAACTGCTAAACTAAACGAGCTGTTCATCTAATTTTTGTCAGTCTATGTTGAAGCGATCTCCCTTTGATAGTAGCCAGATGATGCGTCGCACCGAAGATTTGATCAGCGCGGCCTCCAACCGATATCGGATCACCGTACAGGTGGCTAATCGGGCACAGCGCCGACGCTTTGAAGAGTTTGAGAACTTAGATGACTCCAAAATGAAGCCCGTGCTGCGAGCCATCATCGAGATGTCTGATGAACTCACCCAGCCAGAGATTATTGGCGAATAGGCCCTCGTCAACAGCTTTTTTCTGAGACCGCCATGGCAAGTTACAGTCCCAGCATTCGACGGTTAATTCGCTACGGAACCCTGGCCCTAGTTGTGTTGGCAATGGTTTTGCTGAGTCATGTCAGTCTCTCTGGGCTAGTGGGCAACGGGTCTGCTTTGGCGCAATCAACCTCGGTTTCCTTTAGTCGTCGGCTGCAAAACGGAGAGCTGTCGGCAGCGGTTTATCAGCGTTTGCCCGATTTGCCTCTGGAGAATGATTACGTCAACACTCGCACCGGAACGGTTGATCCCAACAATACTCTGGTTAACCGCGTAGTCCGCTATCACATTTACACCAAAGGCCGTATCACCGAATATCGTCTGGACTGGAAGCTAACGCTGGCCGACTATCTGGGGGCTAATGAGCGAATGGATGAGGATCGCTATCCGCTAGCTAGACGAATGGCTGTTAATCCGATGGAAAACGATCAGCAAGCGATCGCTAGCCTAAACCGGGCGGAACGCGATCGCTTAGTGCGGGTTTTGATCGAAGTTTGTCATCCAGAGTTGGCAACAGAACAAGGCGATAGTCCAGGTTCAAGTAACCCTGAGGGGGACACTAATGACGGCCCTGAAGCACCGCCTCCAGCGGGGAGTGGTGCTTCAGATCTGCTGCTCTAAATCTCTGTTAACGGTCTAAGAGCGCCTATGGCTCGACAGGTGAAATCCGGCACGGGCTGGCGGCTAGGCTGGAACCCAGATGCACCAGAATTTCAGGGATTAGCGGCTGGCGACAGTTGGGCTGTAGAGTTGACGGCACCAGAGTTTGACGATCTGTGTCGCCTGGCGCTGCAGCTAGCAGACTCTGTCACCGCGATCGCATCAGAACTGATGCCTGAGGAACGGCTCACTTGCGAAGCTGAAAGTAAATGGATTTGGCTAGAAGCCGATGGCTATCCTGACCGCTACAGCCTGCGATTTATTGTGCAAACCGGTCGCCGATGTGAAGGCGCTTGGCCTTGTGAAGCAGTCCCGGAACTGCTCCAGGCGATCGGGGGAGTAAATTTTTTTTGAGATATGGCAATCAGCCGAAAGAGTGGGCCACTGAATTAACCGATAGACCAGGAAATTGGCTCAATATCATTTTCTTGCAGATACGTATTAGCCTTTGAAAAATGACGGTTGCCAAAGAATCCACGATGGGCAGAGAGTGGGGAAGGGTGGGGCGAGGTCAGCACCAGATGCCGCTCACGGTCAATAAACTTTCCTTTTTTCTGAGCGTAGCTGCCCCACAGCAGAAAAACTAAATGTTCTCGCTGCTGGTTTAAGGCGCTGATAATAGTGTCGGTAAACTGCTCCCAGCCTTTTCCCCGGTGCGAAGCGGCTTGATGCTGTTCCACGGTTAAGACGCTATTGAGCAGCAGTACGCCTTGATCTGCCCAGCTTTGTAGGCAGCCGTGTCTGGGGGGTTTAATGCCCAAGTCTTGCTCAATTTCTTTGAAAATATTGACTAAAGAAGGCGGCGGGGCCACACCCTCTGGAACAGAAAAACTCAAGCCGTGGGCCTGACCTGGGCCGTGATAGGGATCTTGTCCCAAAATTACAACTTTGACTTGGTCAAACGGTGTGCTGTTCATGGCGTTGAAAATTAGCGAGCCACGGGGATAAATAATCTTGCCAGCAGCCTTTTCAGCCTTTAAGAACTGTTTTAATGCCTGCATATTGGGGGTAGCAAACACCTCTTCTAAAACCGCTTTCCAGGTCGGCTCAAGCTGAATAGTACTGCTAGAAGTGGGGGTAGATTCTGTCATGAGTCTGAAAACATTGCAACATCAACGCGCTCGGCGGTTTCGCGGCCTTCAATAAGGCGCTGGAAATAGTCAAATAGGGTTTCGCTGCCCACTTCAGGGGTAGCGTCAGCGTCGTATTGCCCCGTCTCAGGATCGAGCACTAGCATCGACTCTGTCGCATAGTAGTGCCCAATCCGCGCCAGCTCAGCCTTCGCGGCCACAGGGGGCACAATCTTTCCGATCGCCTCTAAAAACTTGGCTATACCGCTAAGTAATGAAGCCGGGACGCTCTTAAAGCGGGGCTCGCGCCCCAAAAGTTTGAATAGATATTCGCCCTGGGCCAGCGGCGTCAGTGCCGGGCCTGGTCCGCCGATGGGCAATATTTTGTTTTGCAGCGAAGCGTCTTTTAAGCAGTCCGCGAGGTATGCCGCCAGATCGCTATCGCTAATGGGTTTACAGGCGGTCAGAGTGCCATCGCCAAATAGAAAAAACGGCTTGCCATTTTTGACCCGCTCTACCTGCCCGGCCAGAGACTTAAAAAAAGCAGTAGGCCGAACGATTGAGTAGGTTAAACCCGAATTTATTAGCTCTTTTTCAAATGCCAGCTTGGCCTGCTGAAATACCAGGCGCGGCTTTTGCACACAGATTGCCGATAGCAGCACCATCTGCGTAACCCCAGATGCTTTAGCCAGCGATAGAACATCCGCATGGGCCTGATAGTCGATTGCCCAGGCATCTTGCGGCTCACCCGTGCGAGATGCCATACACGACACGATGGCATCGAACTGCCGATCGCGAAAAACTTGTTCAGCCAGAAATGTGGGATTTGTCACGTCACCAAAGCACACCTCAGCCCCTTGCAGAAGGGCGGTGGTATTTCCTTGGCTTAGCTTGCGGCCAGCGCCAGCCTTGGGCCGCGCAACACAGACGACCCTATGCTCCCGTGCTACCAGTGCAGCGACCGTGGCCCGCCCAATCGTGCCCGTGCCCCCCAAAAACAGAATATGACGCCCCTTAGATGCGCTTAAATCAGTCTGATTGGGCAGAGGCTGTTGCGTAGAAGCACATCCCCGATCTTCCATCAATAATTCCTAACCTCATCCATACCCAGCTTTTTGCGTTAGAACCAAATCACTGATCCCTAAACCACTGATTTTAGAGATAGGCACAATGCCACTCAACCTTACAGCTACCAGTCAAAGTTCTAGCTATTAGTGTAAGAGCAGTCGTATTGTGGGTCTACTTTGGGTTAAAGATGGGGTGCGATTCCCCATTATCTGTTCCTGTTACATGCTTTAGTTACCCGCTCCAGTTATATGGTTCACTCTCACTCTGACTCATTGCCCACTTTGGGACAGGAGTTGCGGATCTGCTTGGGCTTGGCAACGCCTTTAGCTGCTGCCCAACTGGCGCAAATGGCTACAGGCTTTATCGACACAGTAATGATGGGCCGATTGGGGAGTGACGCGATTGCGGCGGGTGGTCTAGGCGCGATCGCCTTCAATTTTCTAGTCAATATTGCCACAGGGATAATCTCCGCTGTTAGCCCCCTGGTTGCCGAAGCCCACGGTGCTCAGAATTTCCAGCGAATGCGGCGTATTTTCCAACAGGGGCTACTTATCGCCTTAGGATTAAGCCTGGTGATGATGGCTATCCTGGCCCTGGCTGACCACTGGCTCCCTTGGCTGGGGCAGCCGCCTGAAACCGTTGACCTCACACGGCAATATTTAAATGCGATTTTGTGGAGCTGTCCGCCGGCTTTCTTTTTTATGGCTCTGCGGAGCTATGTAGCGGCGGTCAGCTCGCCTCGCCCCATTATGGTAATCGGCATCTTCGGCACGGCGATTAACGCAGCAGGGAACTACGCCCTATCCCTCGGCAAGTTTGGGTTTCCGGCCCTGGGGCTCACAGGCATTGGCTTGGCTAGCGTGCTCTCCTTTAGCGCTATGGCGCTGATACTGACGGTATATGTGCAGCTTCGGGAAGAGCTGCGTGCCCATAAACTTTTCAATCTGATTCCGTCATTTGCCAGACCATTTGCCAGACCGTTTGCCGGGCCATTTCCTCGACAAGACGGTTGGGAACTGCTGCGGGTGGGGAGTTCTATCGGGGCCCTCCACGCGGTAGAAGGAGGATTTTTTACCGTGGCAACGTTTTTAGTCAGTCAGTTTGACACCTTGACTTTGGCGGCCCACCATATTGCTCTACAAACGGCAGCCACCACGTTTATGGTTGCGGTGGGCGTTTCCATGGCCGCGACGATTCGGGTGGGT
>JBCDFX010000225.1:0-6758 GCA_039177155.1 Cyanobacteria bacterium P01_H01_bin.119 | reverse complement strand
ATCGCGCCCCATAAAGCCGTTGGGGTCTGGGCCGGAGTAGGCGTAGCCGGGGAGTTGGCACTGCCAGTTGGGGGTAACTAAACAAAATGAGTCCCAACGCTGGTTGCGCCATGAGTGGGCAATACGATGCTTTTCCAACACCAGATGGTCGATGCCTCGCTCTTTTAAGCAGTAGCTGATAGAGAGTCCGGCCTGTCCGCCGCCGACAATCATCACGTCGTGGTGCTGCATGGTGTTCTTAGGTTCGAAATGGGGCAAGGTGGGCGAGCAATAAAACTATTTGCACTATTTGCAAGGTTATTTTGAAACGGTATGCGGTTAAAACATATCAACCTGTAGTTTTAGCTACAGAAAATCGAAAGCTATTAGTTAACGCAGGCGATCGCGCTTTTTGCCCCATTGATTGACGGCAGCTTAGCTAAACCTAATGCTTTGGCTAGGCCCAGAATAGGCAGGGCCGGGGATGGGGCAACTGCAGAATTGATAGGCGTTTGAGAAAAGTTGCCTATGGATTAACCTAACAGTCTATAAAAATCCAATATCGCTAAAAATCCAATACGGTTTTAGGCGCTCTAATTTTGGCTCAATCAGTCCATGCGCCAAGAAGTATAGGAAGTAACGATTTTGTTTAATCAACTATTGATTTAAACAGGTTTATTGACAAATAAAAATAAAAAAGTAGCTGTTGCTAACAGGGGCCTATCTTTTTTTGTAAACTCAGTCATTCTGTTGCACAGACTACAAGAACCCGCAAATCAACCTCTTATCTTGCAACGTAATCCGTTTTATTTCGGCAGTGCGAAATGTTCGGATCATCACTTAAGAGGATTTTATCTATGCCTGAGGTAACTGCTCCTGCTCATAAAGCCGGCGATTTCTTTGTTGATTACGAAGAAAAAGTCTTTCCCGATGTTCAGGCAGAGCCTGGCGAAAAAGCTCTGGTAACTTTTCATACCGTTGCCTTTGAAGGCTCTATTGGCTTGGTCAACTTGCTGCAGGCCACCCGACTGATTCGTAAAGGATTTGAAACGTCCGTATTGCTATACGGCCCTGGCGTCACTTTGGGGGTGCAGCGCGGCTTTCCTAAGCTAGGAGATGAGGCTTTTCCGGGCCATATGGCAATGAATAATCAGCTGACTAAGGTGATGGAAGAAGGGGGTAAAGTCTACGCCTGCCGCTTTGCCTTGCAGGCGCTATACGGTCATGGCGAGCCGTCTTTAATTCCCGGTATTCAGCCGATTAATCCCTTAGATGTGTTGGATATTGTGCTGGTTCACCGCAAAGAAGGTGCCTTTATCCTCGACACCTGGACGATGTAGCTTGTCTCTGGCTAACAAATGGACTACGCCCCTATGGACTACAGCAAGACCGTGCGGGCCGCAGCGGTGCAGATTAGCCCAGTGCTATATAGCTGCGACGGCACAACGGAGAAGGTTTTAAGCGCGATCGCCTCTGCTGCTAAGCAGGAGGTGGAGCTGATTGTGTTTCCCGAAACCTTTGTGCCCTACTACCCATATTTTTCCTTTGTGGAGCCTCCCGTTCTGATGGGCAAGTCCCATATGAAGCTCTACGAGGAGGCGGTGGTGGTGCCGGGGCCGGTGGCCGATGCGGTGTCGCGGGCGGCTCGCTCTTACGGCATGGTGGTAGTGCTGGGGGTAAATGAGCGGGATGGGGGATCGCTCTACAACACCCAGCTGATTTTTGACGCCGATGGCACTTTATTACTTAAGCGGCGCAAGATTACACCCACCTATCACGAGCGGATGGTGTGGGGCCAGGGAGACGGGGCCGGGCTCACGGTGCTCGATACCCAAGTAGGCCGCCTGGGTGCCCTGGCCTGCTGGGAGCACTACAATCCCCTAGCCCGCTTTGCCCTGATGACCCAACATGAGCAAATTCACTGCGGTCAGTTTCCGGGCTCGATGGTAGGGCAAATTTTTGGCGACCAGATGGAAGTGACCATGCGCCACCACGCCCTGGAGTCAGGCTGTTTTGTGGTTAACGCCACGGGCTGGCTAACCGATGAGCAGAAGCAGCAGATTACCGCTGATAAAACCCTTCAAAACGTGCTTAAGGGGGGATGTTATACCGCCATTATTAGCCCCGAAGGAGTGCCTCTGGCAGAGCCGCTAACAGCGGGAGAAGGCATGGTAGTGGCGGATTTAGACTTTTCTCTGATTACGAAGCGTAAACGAATGATGGATGCGGTGGGCCACTATGCCCGCCCTGATTTGCTAAAGCTCCAGCTCAACTCAGAGGCTTGGGCGGTAGTGGCAGATAAAAGCCCCATATCAGCTTTAGGCCAAGCGGTAGAGGAGCCAGGGATGGCCAATCAGGGCAATTCTGAGCAAAGCAATTTTCCTAAAGACGCTGCCTTTAGCAAATCTGAAGTGAGTACCGGCAAATCTGAAGTGAGTACCGGCACTGTTTGAGTAATTTTAGGGCGATCGCCCCTGCAATTTTTACCCTTTCCGGCGCGTATCCATGAAAAAGCAGCAGCTGATTACCGAACTCCAGTCCCACGGTTTGCGCCTTGTGGATACCGCCGTGGGCGCTAAAGGTCGGCGAGGCGGGGCTGGCCCCTCTGACCATAAGGCCGTGACGGTAAACGGCACAACGGTTATGGTGCCCATCTACACCGGCACGGCGGCCCAGTCTCCCTATTCGGTGGCGCTGACGCCCAATAGCCATCAGGCGACGCTCTCCCATACCGATACTCCTGTGGCCGCGGTGGAGTTTCCGGCCCAGCCCCAGTTCTATAGCCTGACTACCGCCGACGGTATCCCTTACTGGAAAATTGCCCTACTCCATAGCAAAGACGTGCTGGCCACCACCGTGCAGCAAACCTGTATGCGCTACCGGGATGAGGCGACCGCGTGTCAGTTCTGCGCCATTGAAAAATCCTTAGAGCAGGGGCGTACCATTGCTCTCAAAACGCCTGACCAACTGGCAGAAGTGGCCGCCGCCGCCGTCCGCCTAGACGGGGTAAAGCATATGGTGATGACCACGGGAACGCCCAACAGCAGCGATCGCGGCACGGCTTACCTGACCGAGTGTGCCAGAGCGATTAAGGCGCGGGTGAATTTACCCATCCAGGCCCAGTGTGAACCCCCCGCCGATTTTATCTGGTTTGAGCGGATGAAGGCCGCCGGGGTTGACAGTTTAGGCATGCACTTAGAAGCGGTTGATCCCGAAGTGCGCGCCAAGATTATGCCGGGCAAGGCGGAAGTGCCCCTTTCGGTTTACTTTGACGCCTTTGAGGCAGCGGTTCAGGTTTTTGGCTGGGGGCAGGTCAGCACCTATCTGCTGGCAGGGCTAGGAGACTCTTTAGAAACCCTGATGATGGCGTCAGAGCGGCTGGTTGATATGGGCGTATATCCCTTTGTGGTGCCCTTTGTGCCAATCACCGGTACGCCCCTAGCCAACCATTCGGCCCCAGATGTGGACTTTATGGCGGCAATTTATCGGGGAGTGGGCACCTTGCTAAAACAGGCCGGGATGACCTCAGACAAAATCAACGCGGGCTGCGCCAAGTGCGGGGCCTGCTCTGCCCTCTCTGCGTTTGAGAAGTAGACAGTTTTGGGGCGCGATCGCTCCAGCTAACCCCCTTTAACTCACAAATCTAGCCCCCTCGAAAATCTTTGGAGTCTACAGGCAGCCATTCTAGGAGCAAGTCCCCCGATGTCCTTACCTCGATACACCTTTGAATTAGCCCGCTCTCCTCAGCACCTGCGCGCCTACTTCCGGCTGCGACATTCGATTTTCTGCCATGAGCAGGGCCTGTTTGGCGGTAGCGATATTGACGAGACTGACGCCATTGCCTACCCCATCGTGGCGATAGAGCACGACTTTTTGGCCGGGCAGCATATTGTCGGCATTGTACGGATTTACGAAGCCGACTCTCGGCTGTGGTACGGCGGACGGCTGGGGGTGCATCCCAGCTATCGCCGTGTGGGGCGGATCGGCAAAGGGCTGATTCAAAAAGCAGTGACCACCGCCAATGCCTGGGGCTGCGATCGCTTTTTGGCCACGGTGCAGATTCAAAACGTGCGCTTCTTTCGGCGGCTGCACTGGAACTCCCTAGAAGAACTGCAAATCTGCGATCGCACCCATCACCTGATGGAAGCTGACCTCAGCTTTTATCCTCCCAACGGCGAGCATCGGCCTGCCCTCCAGCCGGTGCAGCAGGTGTCTTAATGCTAGAGGCTTTAGCCGATCGGCTGCGCAGCGTTCCGGGTATTGTGCACAAGCGCGATATTCAAACCGCCGCGGCTAATCTGGGGCGCTGGGTGCCCCATAGGGCCACTCAAGCCCCAATTCTGCTGGGAGACGACTGCGCGGCTATTCCCGATGGAAATAGCTACCTGCTGCTGGCGGCAGAAGGGCTGTGGCCCACCCTAGTCGAAACCGAACCCTGGTTTGCCGGGTGGTGCGCGGTGCTGGTCAATATCAGCGATATTTACGCGATGGGCGGACGGGCGATCGCAGTGGTAGATACCCTCTGGAGCGCAGATGCAGACAAAGCCCAAAGGCTGTGGGAGGGCATGATGGCGGCATCAAAAGCCTTTAATGTCCCTATCGTTGGCGGCCATACCAACTGCCACAGCCCCTACGATGCCCTATCGGTAGCGATTTTGGGGCGGGCCAATCGGCTGCTGACCAGCTTTAACGCTCGCCCCGGCGATATCTTGATGCTGGTAACTGACTTAGAGGGCCAACCCCATTCCCAATATCCCTTTTGGGATGCCGCCACTCTAAAAATCCCTGCTGTTCTGCAATCCCATTTGGAACTGCTGCCCCAGCTTGCCGAAGCCGAACTGTGCGACACCGCCAAAGACATTAGCATGGGCGGCATCATTGGCACCGCGCTAATGCTGCTGGAGGCGTCTAGGTGCGGGGCCGTAATCGACATCGGTGCCCTGCCCTGCCCTGCTGAACTTTCTCTGGAGCAGTGGCTAGTGAGTTTTCCCAGCTATGGCTTTTTGCTAAGCGTCCGTCCCAACAAATTTGAGCCGATTAAACGGGTAATTCAGCAAACGCCGCTGATCTGTCAAGCCATTGGCGAAATAATGGCCGGGCACAAGCTGACGCTGACGGCCGGGCAGGAGTCCGTTGACTTTTGGGACTGGCAGCAGCAACCGTTAACCGGCTTTGCCGATCCGAGCGGGCTCAGCGTGCCCCTCCGGTCGGGATGGGCTGATAATTAACCCGGTCACGGACCACTGGCGGACCACTGGTAGATCGCTGGCGGATCAATTAGGCATCCCCAACTTCGGCAAGCTGGGCTTCACCGAAGATGGCGCTTTCATAACAGTAGAACTTAAATTCCAGCAGGTTCTCAAAGGGATCGGCCAGAAAAAACGTGCGGTGCTCTAAGGGAGAGCCCCGAAAGCGGCGTTTGGGCTGTTGGTAAAAGCTGAGTTCGGTAGACTGGGCCCGCGCCAATAGCCTTTCCCACTCGACCTCGTGGCGAAATACGAGCCCAAAATGCCGGGGATAAATGCCGCGCTGAGCAGGGGGCATCTGGTGGACAACATGGGCGACCAGTTGATTGCCGGCCAGATCCAGGATGACTGACTTAGGGGTTTCCCGTCCGACCCGACAGCCCAGGCCGTCAGCATAGAAGGCTTTGGTTTGAGAAATATCTGTGACGGGAAAGGCCAAATGAAAGATAATTTCGTTCATGGGTCGATATCACAGGTAAAAGATGCCGATGCAAACTGGGTTTGATTGTAAGCGATCGCTGGAGGGGCAGGCTGCCCGATGAATGTGTGGTTTAACACCTGGGGACTGGCGGTATTGCTAAACACGGTGCTGCTAGCGATCGCCTGGGTTGTGCCCAAAAAACTGCTCACCCCTGCAGGCTATCTGCACGCGTGGGGGCTGGGCGTGTTAATTTGGGGCGCCCTGGGCTGGCGCGGCTATGCCGTTGTAATGGTGTACTTTATCGCCGGGTCGGCGGCGACTCGAATCGGCAAAGCGCAAAAAGAAGCCGCTGGCATTGCCGAAAAGCGCTCCGGGCAGCGGGGACCAGAAAATGTTTGGGGTTCGGCCCTGGTTGGGGCGCTCTGTGCCCTGGGGCGCATTGCGCTGCCCTTTAGCGGGGCCAGCGAAGAGACGGTGCTGCTGGGGAGTGCCCTACTGGGAATAGCCTATGTCGCCAGCTTTAGCACCAAGCTCTCTGATACCTGCGCCAGTGAAATTGGCAAAGCCTACGGTAAAACCACCTATCTGATTACCACGTTTAAGGCCGTTCCGGCCGGCACCGAAGGTGCGGTTAGCCTAGAGGGGACGATGGCGGGCATTGCGGCCTCAGCGGCGATCGCAGCGGTTGGCCTCCTGGTGGGACTTATCAGCCCAATGGAGGTTTGGATTTGCGTGATTGCGGCCTTTGTGGCAACCAATATCGAAAGCTTAATTGGCGCTACGCTACAAGAGCGCTTTGACTGGCTGACCAATGAGCTGGTTAATGTGGCCAACACCCTAATTGGTGCCGGCGTTGCCTTAGCGCTGGGGTGGAGTTTTATTGTGGCCGGGCTGTGACCCGGTGTTGCTTTTCTGAGACTTAAGCGGTTGAGATGACGGGATTAACGCTAAGCCACGGCATTATGGTGGGCCTGCTGGTGCTATTTGCGATCGCCCACAGCGGGCTAGCCGCTCTAAGGCCCAAGGGCGAGAGCTGGATTGGCCCCAGGGCCTATCGAGTTTGCTTTGCCCTGGTCAGCCTGCCCCTGGCAGCCGTGTTGATTATTTATTTT
>JBCDFX010000224.1:0-6777 GCA_039177155.1 Cyanobacteria bacterium P01_H01_bin.119 | reverse complement strand
CATATAAGCTCTCAAAAACTCTTAAAAGTTAATTCAATCGTATGCTTAAAAACAGATTCAATATAATATTTATTTATGGAAATAGATTGGACAATAAGATAGGCCTAATGTGATACTTACTATCATCAATTGTGATCTTGATCGCGCTTATGTTTATCAACTAACCTATAATCAATTCAAAGAATTAGGATTTCGCAGACTGATGGAAACTTTGAGGCTAGTGCTTAAGTTTTTGTATCTGCTCGGCTGCTGTCCGATATTTGTAATCTTTGATGTGTAGATCGATGCTGGGTGACCTCTAAGAGGTTGCTCTGTCGATCGGGTGCATAACGACTCATTTAATACCAAATATGTAAGTCACTGCGATGGACGTTCAAGGTGCGCTGTCTCTGGCCGATCGGCTGCTCTATGCCAAGACCCAAAAACGCCTCAATGATTTAGAGCGACAGGTCTTTATTGGCTCATGGCAAGGTAAAACCTACGAGGAAATCTACCCGCGTAATCCCGAATATATTGAGAAAACCGTGGGATATCGGCTGTGGCAGAAGCTGTCAGAGGCGCTGGGCGAAAAAATTTCAAAAAAGCGGGTTCGAGGTGTCCTAGAGCGGGTGCATCAGCGTCAGAAGCGGATTTTTATCAGCTATCGCAGCTGTGAGATGGATCAATCCGTTGCGGAAGCCCTGTATCAATGCTTTGAGGTGGCGGGCTATTCTCCCTTTGCGAGCGATTTGGACACCCTAGCCTGCCTATCGGGCGCAAATATTGCGTCGCTCTCCTTTCAAGCCGATACGGTCAGCCTGACCCAAACAGATTTAGAACTTAAACGCTGTGACTGTTTTATTTTGCTGCTGTCGCGGCAAACTGCGGTGAGCGAGATGGTGATAGAGGAGCTGCGGCGGCTGCGGCAGGGGCGTCGTCAGGGCGGCGATCGCCCCTTGGTTGCCGTTATCTACACCGATCAAACTGTGGAACGAGATCTGCCTCACGATCTGCGCAGCTATTTACAGGGCGCTGCCCAGTGGCCCTGCAATGCCGCTGACAAGGCCCACGGCATTGCCCGCGCTATTCAACAAATTCTGGAGCAGGGTCAGCCTTTAAAGCAGGACAATAGCTCAGATTTGCCAGGGATTTCAACTGCTACAGCGCCCAAAGTTCCTGCGTCAACTGAAATTTCAAACAAAATGCCATCTCGCCCAGTTGAGCCATCTGCTGAGCCATCTGCTGGGCCATCTGCCTCCGAACAGACCCATGCAAGTACCGTTCAGCCCCTTTCCCCCTATCCGCTGCCCGCGGCTGAGCCCGAAATTCCCCGAGGGCAAGTCCGTTTAGCCTCGTCGTTTTATATAGAGCGATCGCCCTATGAGCCGGCCTGCTACGACGAAATTAGTCGTCCTGGAATGCTAATTCGAATTAAAGCGCCTCGGCAGATGGGCAAAACCTCGCTGATGGCGCGGATTATTCACCATGCTCGAACCCAGAAGGGCTACCATGCCATTCCGTTAAGCTTCCAGCATGCGGATCGAGATACCTTTCGGGATTTGGGCAGCCTGCTGCGGTGGTTTTGCACCAAAATTGCCCGTAAACTCCGGCTTCCTCCCCGGCTCGAAACCTACTGGGATGACACCTACGGCAGCAAAGATAACTGCACGACCTATTTTGAAGAGTACCTTCTGCCAGAAATTGACAGCCCCCTGGTGCTGGGGCTAGACGAGGTCGATGCGGTTTTTCAATATCCTCAGATTGCTGACGACTTCTTTGGCCTGCTGCGGGCCTGGTATGAAGAAGCCAGCTACGGCAGCGATGACAGTCAGCTTTGGGAAAAACTGCGGCTGGTGGTGGTTCACTCCACCGAGGTCTATATTCCTTTAGATGTCAATCAGTCGCCGTTTAATGTGGGGCTGCCGGTTGAGCTGTCGGCCTTTACCGCTGAGCAGGTGGCTGATTTGGCCCGCCGCCACGGGCTTAATTGGACGGACAAAGATATCTCTTATTTGATGGAGCTGGTGGGCGGTCATCCCTATCTGGTGCGGTTAGCCCTGTATTACATTGCGCGCAATCAGCTTACTCTGGCGCAGCTGCAGGCAACGGCCCCCACCGAATCGGGCATCTACAGCGATCATCTGCGGCGGCACCTGTGGCAGTTTGAGCAGCATCCTGACTTGGCCCGCGCCTACAGCGACATTTTGCGGGCCGCTGCCCCAGTCCCCCTAGACTCTGAGCAGATTTTTAAACTGCACAGTCTGGGACTGGTGCAGCTACAGGGCAACGGCGCCGTGCCCAGCTTTGAGCTATATCGCCGCTATTTTTGCGATCGCATCCCGTAGACGCTGGGTAATCCCTCCTTTACGAAAACTAATCCTCATTACAATCAGCCCCCTATGCTCCTGTCTGCCATGCCCAATGTGACCTCCGGATCTCGCTATCGCTATAAAGTCGGCGGCCATCTGCCGCTGGATGATCCCAGCTATGTGGTGCGTCAGGCCGATGAAGAGCTCTACACCGCTTTGAAAGGCGGAGAATTTTGCTATGTGTTGAACTCCCGGCAGATGGGAAAAACCAGCCTGAGGGTGCGCACCATGCACCGGCTGAAGCAAGAAGGGATCGCCTGTGCCGCCATTGATTTAACGAAAATTGGCAGCCAAGATATTACCCGCGACCAGTGGTATGCCGGGGTAATGCGGCGGCTGGTGAGCAGCTTTCGGCTGCCGGTTCATCTACGGAGTTGGCTAGCTGAGCGAGACTACCTGCCGCCGGTTGAACGGCTCAATGAACTAATTGAGCAGGTGCTGCTGGTGGCGGTGCGATCGCCTGTAGTTATCTTTATCGACGAAATTGACAGCGTTCGCAGCCTGCCCTTTAACCTGGACGATTTTTTCGTCTTTATCCGCGCCTGTGACGACTACGACGGCCTAACCTTTGCGCTGTTGGGCGTTGCGACTCCGTCTGAGCTAATTCAAGACGGTCGCTGCACCCCGTTTAATGTAGGGCGTCCCATCGATCTTCACGGCTTTCAGCTAGCGGAGGTGGATTCCCTAGCGGCAGGGCTTACCGACCGGGCTAAAGCTCCCCGCCAGGTGCTTAAAACCATTTTGAACTGGACTGGGGGGCAGCCGTTTTTGACCCAGAAGCTCTGCCAGTTCGTAGCAAACCAGTCCCTACATTTAGAGAAAGATCTCCCAGGGGAGATCACCCCGCTGCGGGTCGATCAAATCGTTCACGCCAAGATCATTGACAACTGGGAGGTTCAAGACGAGCCGCCTCACCTTAAGACGATTCGCGATCGCGTGTTACGGGTGGCCCACCGCACTGGCCCGGTGCTGCGGCTGTATCAACAAATTTTGGAGCAGGGAGCGGTGCCTGCGGGGCAGCGCAGCGAAGAGATTGAGCTGCGCATGGCAGGTTTGATTGTCAGCCGCAGCGGGCAGCTTCAGGTCTACAACCGGATCTACGCTGAGGTGTTTAATGCCGCCTGGATTCAGCAAGCGCTCTCCAGCGTGCGCGCCGACTTTATGCAAACGGTGGCCCGGCAGGAGCAAAAGCTGCTGTCCATGCTGAGCCTCATGGAGGGACAGGGCTTCGACTATATCTTGGATGAAATTCTCAGCTCTATTGTCGCCAAACTGCGGGAAATGCTCAGCGTAGATCGGGTGAGCATTCTGTTTGTCGATCCAGAAAAAAACGATCTCTGGTCGATCGTCTCTAAGAGCGACGCCCACCATCCCGAAATTAAAATTTTGAGCCACGAGCAGGCCCAGGGCCGAATCACTGAGTTTAGAACATGGCAGAAAACTGAACCGGCTTCGACTCACCCGCGCCAGGATGGAAACTACCCCATCTACCACGAGCTGTTTTTGCCACTGCAGGATCCAAGTAACCTGCCCGTGGCTTTCCTTAAGCTCACCAATAAAATTCAGCCGGGGCGGAGCGGCTCCGCTCCGTTAGTAGACCGACTCAATCCCCAGGGGTTTACCCTGAACGATCGGCGACTGCTTGAAGAATACACCACGCCGATTCAGCGGGTGCTAGAGCGCTGTCAGTATTGCTATCGCCTCACCCAGCGTTTGCAAGCGTCTGAAGCCCTAAACGAGGCGGCCAATTCTATCTCTCAAAGCAGCCTAGACTCCGATGAAATTATCAAGCGGGTAATGGATGCGGCCAAAAAACTGATGAACGCCGATCGCAGCACGCTCTGGTTAATTGATCTAAATCGGAACGACCTGTGGACTAAAATCCCCACCAGCAGCGGCATCCTCCAAGAAATTCGGATTCCCATCGGCCAGGGCTATGCTGGGCAAACCGCAGCCACGGGAAAGCCTCTCAATATTCCCTTTGACTTATACGATCATCCCGACTCTGCCACCTCTCGCCAAACCGATAAGCAAACTGGCTATCGCACCTGTAGCCTGCTATGTATGCCGATTTTTAGCCCCAATGGTCAACTGCTGGGGGTAATGCAGCTGCTCAACAAACGGCGTCTGGGAGATTTTCCCGATTATAATCCGGCCCAGTGGCCGGCGGCACCCGAGTGCTTTAAGGCGAGTTTTGATGCCAACAGCCAACAGCACCTAGAAGTGTTTAATGCCCAAGTCGGCGTCGCTATTCAGAATGCTGAGCAGTTTGCAGCGCTCAAGGCCCAGGCCGAAAACCATCCCCACAACGTGGTCAGCCGCACCCTGGCCCTGTTGAATCAGGTAATGGATACCCAAGGCTTCGATGAAATTCTCGATACCACCCTGCGCTCAATTACAAAAAAGCTGGGACAGGCGACGGGCGCCGATCGCACCTCAATCTTCCTGCTCGATGAAGAGCAGAATGAGTTTTGGACGATTATTGCCGAGGCGGGCAGCGACGACGAGAAACTGGAGATTCGAGTGCCTGCCGATCAGGGCATTGTGGGGGAAGTGGCGGCAACGCGATCGCTGGTGAACATTCCCTTTGATTTTTATGATGACTGCCGCTCGTCAACGGCGAAACGAACAGATAAAACCCACGCCTATCGCACCTACACGATGCTGGCGCTGCCAATGATCAACCCCCGCCGGAAGCTCGTCGCCGTCGTGCAGATGATCAATAAGCTTAAGCCCCACGGCAATCCATCAGCTCCGCTCTCAGAACGCGTTGACCCCCAGGGATTTGACGCGGCAGATGTGGAGAAAATTACCCACGATGGGGCAGCGATTCAGCTGATTTTAGAGAGTTTTTGCTCATATCACAAAACTGCACGAGGCCAGCGGGTCGCAGCGGCGCTGATGGCCGCAACCCGTTCCCTCTCAGGCAACGGCGTCAATCCAGCGGCGCTATTGGGACGCGTAATTGATGCGGCAAAGGATTTGCTCCACGCCGACCGAGGCACCCTCTGGCTGCTAGATGAAGCTCGGCAGCAGCTTTGGACACAGATTCCCAGAGCACAGACTTCTATGGAGCTTGGGTCAGAGCAGTATCAAGAACTACGGGTTGATGTAGGTCAGGGATTCGCGGGACAGGTTGCAGCGACGGGAGAAGCTTTAAATATTCCATTCGACCTATATGATTATCCTGGCGCTGAGACAGCGAAGCAAACGGACAAAAAATCAGGCTATCGCACCTGCAGCCTGCTGTGTATGCCCATTTTAGACGCCGATGGCGAGCTAATTGGCGTAACGCAACTGGTCAACAAAAAGCTAGTCAATGCCGCGCCAGACTGCGGGCTAATGCAGCAGGGCAAACCCCCTGAAGTGTTCCGTACGAGCTTTGATGACGGCGATCGCAAGTGCCTGCAAATTTTTAACATCCAGGTCGGCATCATTATTCAAAATGCTGAACTGCTAGCGGCGGTCAGACAGCAAGAAGCGTCTCTATCTCAGCTCAATGACCAGCGGCAGACGATCCGCTGATTGCCAGATAGCTAGGCGGCACCCGATCCACCAGCCAAACCCCGTTTGCAGAGCGATAAAACTCGAAGCGATCGCGCACCATCGCCGCCGCATCAACCTGCAAAATCATGGGTTTGCCGTGGCGACTGCCCACTGCATAGGCCGTTTCCATATCGGCGGACAAATGGACATGGTGGCGACGCATTTTGCTTAAACCTTCTCTTAAAATGGCGGGCACGAACTGGGCCCCGGTGCCGTGGTAGAGCGTATCCGGCGGAGATTGGGCAATTAGCCCTAAATCCACCGCTGTGCTGTGCCCCTGATTGGCCCGAATACGGGTTTCGCTTTTATCAAACGCAAATCGCTGTTTATTGTTGGTCGCAACCACCGTTTTTAGCTCTTCCGGGGTGATGGGAAATCCAGCCGCTGCTGCCGCGCCCAGCAATGCATCAACCTCGACCCAGCCGCCTTTGGCCAAGGTTAATCCCAACGCTTCTGGTCGATGGCGTAGATGAAAACTCAAATACTTGCTAATTTTGATTAAACGTTTGTCGTCCACTGCTAATAACGTGCAAGGTTAAGAAAAAATACCGCTCCCTATCTTTAAATATCCTTCAAACTTATCTGGAGCTGTATCTGAATTAATCATAGGCTAATTTACAGTTACTCTATGCTAAAGCCGTAACTCTATGCCAAAATTAGACATCATCCATTTAGAGATGAAAATTTTTGGATTGAAGAAGTCTTGACTGAAGATGGTATTTCAGCTCGCTTAGTTTATGAAGGCGTTCCTAGAAAGGATATTGTGCTGGCATTTCACAAACCTGAGATGCGGCAGAACACAAGATTTTTTATGGCGTAACAGTAATGTCTGTATCCAGTTAAAACTTCTTTTTCAGCTAAAAATTTAAGCTTTGAATCAGCT
>JBCDFX010000223.1:0-6801 GCA_039177155.1 Cyanobacteria bacterium P01_H01_bin.119 | reverse complement strand
GCCCGAAAGTTCAAAGCAAACCCGGCTATTCGCATCTTGGGTCGCAATGCCCACGCTGCCGCTTGGGAGCGGAGAACTGCCATTTGTGCCTGAATTGGTGATGGTGTTATTGGTAATGGCCACGCTTAAGGTTGAGCCATCGCTGTTAAGAAGGGTGATCACCGGCGGAGAAATATTGGGCGTGTCGATGCCTGCTCCAATGCCAAAACGCCCTGTGTTGGTCACCTGATTTTTGGTAATGGTGGCCTGGTTTAGCTGGCTATTGTTGCCGGCTCCCACGCCAATTCCGTCTCTTGTAGCAGTATTAATTTGGTTATTGCGGATCACCAAATTATTTAGGGTGCTGCCGCCAGATACACCCGCGAAGATACCGTCATAGGTGGCCACATTGGAGATGCTGTTATTTTCAATTGTGACGTTATTAAAGGTGCCGCCAGAATCTGCGCCATAAAAGATGCCGAAGTTTTGAATATTGGTAATCTGATTATTTTGAATCGCTACGTCATTAGCATTTCGGGCATCTACGCCAATGCCGCTGGTCGGTGCTGCTGTAATGGCAAAGCCAGATAAACGGGTATTGTTGCCCATGACGACGCCATCGCTCAGCTGTGGCAGGGTGCTGACGCCAGAACCGGGAAGCTGCACCGAGCCAATTTGAGCCGTGTCGATGATTTGAGCTGGGCCAATGGAGAGCACCTGCACCCCGTCAGGAATGGTGAATCCGCCTCCGGCTGCGCCCGCCTGCACATAGATAATATCGCCGCTATTTGCCAAACCCATGGTGTTCGCGACCGTATCGCGGGGCGTTTCTACCGCAGCACTATTGCCGGTGGCGGTTCCTGCCCCTGGATCAACGTGGCGAAAAATATAGGCCGATCCCGTAGCTGGGTTAATGGCGGCCTGCTGTTCTTCGATCAGCACAATACTGGATTGTCGCTGCACAAACTCATTTGCCCGGACTAAGACCATTTCCGAGCCGGAGAGGGTATCGGCGGGGCGCGATCGCGGATTGAGCGTTACTCCCACCTGAAACACCACCGTAGTGCCAAATAAACTGTCAGACTGTATGCCCAGCCCCGTGGTCAGATAGGGCGTGGGGTTAAGAGTTAATTCGGCTCGTCCACCGAAGGCATCGGCTACCCCGTCGGCGGTGTAGGCATATAAATCACCCCCCACGCGCAGACCGCCGCCATTGTCAAAGCGCAGCAGGTCAGCGCCAGCGCCAAGGTCAATGCCGAGCATTGCGGCTTGAACCGGCAGCAGCAAAACATTGCCCTGAAACCGCGGCGCTCCATTCAGGCGATTGGTGTCGCCCACGGGCAAATATAGGTTGATATGGGCATCCCAACCGTTTGCCAGCAGCTCTGCCCCCAAACCAAGCTGATAGTAAGTATTGGTTTCGTTTAGGTTGCGGGCGTCAACGGCCACATACCCCCCCCACCAAAACTGATTGGCGAGATCGAAGGTGCGATAGCCAAACACCAGACTGCTGCTTAAATTAGCGCTGCCGTCAATCAGCAGTTGGGCATCAATAAAAGACAGCTCACCCCCTGAGGTTTGCCAGATGGGAAAAAAGCCGCCAACGCTGCCCTGGGCCGGATAGCCATTGCCGCTGCTGTCATAGTTGAGGCGGTAGCGGGGAGATGCGATCGGGGGTGTATCACTCGTTTGACTAGCTTCAGTTTGACTAGCTTCAGTTTGACTAGCTTCAGTTTGACTAACTTTCTCTAGACTCACTGGGGCATCCACAGGCTGGGCCCTAGCCTCGGTCGGACACAGTAGGCAGGCGAGGGCGATCGCCGCTACCCCGCTCAAGAGATTGGCGCTTAACGGGTTAAGCGTGGAGTTACAGGTCATTTTCAGGAACTTTGACGAAGATAGCCCCTAATAATGAAACAGCTTTCTGCAAAAGTAGAAGGCTTCGATAACAATCTTCGACAACTGCGGCGAAACGATAGCCTATTGGCTTAATGCCGTCAGGGGCAGGGCCTCTAAAATTTTGAAGCGAACGTGGTTTAAGGCTAAGTCGCCCAGGGTGACTTCAGGATCGCCGGGAGCGGTTTTGATTTTTTCAAAGGGGACTTCTTTCCCCATTTCAACGTGATACCAGGGCAGCCCCATAAAGAACCGTGTCGGATAGGGTCCCCCGTCTATCACATCATCGACGTTAGATTCCATGGGTAGCCAGCCATAGCCAGGCACCAAAAACTCAATCCAGACGTGGTTAAAATCAGGCTCTAGGGTCAATCCGAGTCGATCGGCCTGGGGAGGGCACTTGTAGCGGCCTACCGTGCGGCAGGCAATACCGTTAAGGCGGCATAGCGCCAGCAGCAGCCCCACATACTCGCCGCAGGAACCGATTCCGCGCTCTAAAACAATATCAGGGGTATCAATATGAGGGCGAATACCGTAGGACAGACGATCGTAGACAAAGTTGCGAATGCTCAGAACCTTGCGGAGCAGGTTGGTTTCGCGGCCAGCAGCAGTTTGGGCAGCAGCTTGAATTGTCGGATTGTCCATGGCCAGCTCGTCATCATCTACTAAGTAGCGCTGCTGTTCTTCAATAGAGAGCGGGCGGATAGTTTCGATTTGGCCAGGTTTGAGCTGATACTTGATGCCGCCGACTTCAATTTGGGCTCTCCAGCCGAGCAGGTGGCTCTCGCGGGGGTTGAGCTTATCAAAGCGGAAGACGGCAATCCGCTGACCGTTGACGTGCTCTTCGGTAAAGGGCATTCCCACCGGTTCGACCTGCTTAAGGGTCTGACGATCGCTGTTGGTGGGCAACGCAATGCGCCATTCGACATTGTGCAGCGCCACGGCATCTAAGGGTGAAATTTCCTCGACGTAGGCCATCTCAATTAGGTAGCGATTGGAGCGAACGTAGCCGGCATCCGCGTGGTGGTGGAAGTGCAGCGGCGCAATTAGGGTGCGATCGCGAAAGGTTAGCTCAAAGGGGTCTTCGGCGTTAGGATTATCGCGGATATAGGGTTCCTCGTCGGCATAGGCAATCCAGAGGGTTCCCAAAGTCGGCGTGGTTTGGGGCCGCACTGCAATACCTGTGGGCGACCCAAACGGGGTTAGGGCGCTGATTAGCACCTCACCCGTGGCCCGATCTAGGCAGTAAACCGTCTGCTCGGTGCGGTCAATTACCCAGAGATATTCTCCCCATACGGCAATATTTTCAGCCCCGATGCCGGGAGCCGGAAACTTAGTTATGCGCCGCCCGCTCTCGCTGTCAAATACCAAAATTGCCCCGGCACGTTGACAGGTGACATATACCGTCTGGCCCCAAACGGCAACTCCCTCTGCCGTGTAGGGGAGCCGGGAAAATACTACGGGCAGTGGACTGTCGAGGGGACAGCGCAGCACTTCCTGCTCCCGCGTGATCCATAGGGTGTTTTCCCAGAGCGATAGCCCCGTAGCGTCGGTGTAGGCCTCAATATATTGAGAATTAAGGATAGCGGCGTCATCCGTGGCCGGATCGATGGAGAGCAAATAGCCGCGCAGGGCGTCTAATCCTAATAAACGATCGCCGTGAAAGGTAATGCCCTGAAGCGCATAGGCCCCGATGGGCCGAATCAGGCGGTTGGCCGCTTGCGGGTTAAGGTTGGGGTAAATATCGGTGGGTGCTGCTAACGGAGTCGAGGGAAGCGGGTTGGACATCACAGGCGATCGCAGACGGTCAGTTAAACACTACTAGACATAGGGCATCATAAACAAACCCCAAGCGCTTTCTCTGTAGTCCAGCCATCAAACGGGCCATCAAATGGCCATCAAACGGTCAATTAAGCGGGCTCTCGGTCAGCATACAGCGATCGCCAGCACCATAAACGCCAAGGCTGCAGCTAGGCTCAGTTAGGAATTAACCAGCTGAGATGGACCGAGATCGGCTCGATAACCGTTTCGCCCTGTAGACTTGGCCAGATAAAGGGCTTGATCAGCCAGTTTAATCAGCTGATCAACCGAAAAATTGACCTGGGGGATACGGCTGGTGACACCCACACTGATGGTGACGTAGCTGCTGGTTGGTGAGGTTCGGTGAGGAATTTTCAGCGCTTCTACGCTGCGGCAGATATGGGTGGCAAGCTGCTCTGCCCCGCTAAGGGGGGTCTCCGGCAAAATAATCGCAAACTCTTCACCACCATAGCGGGCGATTAAATCCCCAGGACGCCTAATTAGGCGCTGCAACGCTTGAGCGACCTGCTGGAGGCAGCGATCGCCTGCTTGGTGTCCGTAGGTATCGTTGTAGGCTTTGAAATGATCGACGTCGCACATAATTAATGCGATAGGCTGTCGCTGCCGCATCATGCGCTGCCACTCTTGCTCTAGCTGATCGTTGAAATATCTGCGATTAGCCACCTGAGTTAGGCCATCTAAAACTGCTAAGCGCTGAACCTGCTGATAGAGGCGGGACTGCTGAATGGCGATCGCCAGCTGATCGGCCATCGTTTGGGCGATATTGACCTCATCGGGCCGCCAGGCTTCGCAGCGATTGACTTTGATAATGCTCAATGAACCCCAGACGGTTTTATCCGTAACGATAGGAACCAGCAGCCAAGCCCCAGGAAACTGCTCTGCATAATTCTCATTAATCGGGTCGGAGGACTCTTGAGACGAGTTAACGATTCGCACAATCCGCCGCTGTTTGAGCTGAGCCGCGAGCGGATTATTTTTATCGGGGATGTCACAGTCTAAGGCGCTCGGCACTTGATCCGTGGTTTTATACTCCGCGACATTTCGCCAAACGCTTCTGCCTGGCAGATACTGAACAATGCCAATCCATTCCACCTGGAGGAGTTTGGCAATCTCTGTCACCGCCGTGTCAAAGACCTCACTTAAATTGAGAGAGCGACTCATCGCCTGAATCACCCTGTTTGTCGCCTGCTCCCGTTGAACCTGGTACTCTAATCGCTGCAGTGTCTGGGTCTGCTGCAGGGCGATCGCGAGCTGACTCGCAATTTGCTGTAGCCAGTCAATATCCTGCTGGCTCCAGTACCGGGGGGCCTCACAGGTTTGAGCAATCAGCAGCCCCCAGAGCGTGTCCCCTTGCACAATGGGAATCATCAAGTTGGCCCGAACCTGCAGTGCCTGAAGGAATTCAATACAGCGCGGGGGCAGGTCTGAAGCCAAGACGTCGCTAATATTTTGAATTTGCCCGCGACGATAGGACTCTAAGTATTCGGAGTCCCCCAGACAGGGATCTTGAATGTTTTGACCCAGCGATGATTTCCAGGGCTCCAACACCGACTCCACCATAACTGTACCGTCGCCTGCGGGATTCAACTGACAGATCATCACGCGATCGGTCTGCAGAATATATCGTGCTTCGGTCACCGCAACCTGCATAATTTCAGCGATATCTGAAGCATCTTGAATCCGCTGATTGACCTTAGCAACCAGCCGCTCCTGGGCCAAACGAGCCTTCAGAAGCTGCTCAATCCGCTTACGATCGCTAATATCCTGAATCATGGTGCAATACAGTCGCTCAGCCGCCGCCGGAGTTTCACTGATCTGCATAACATGCATCAAAACCCACATTAGAGCACCGCTCTGGGTCACAATCCGCTTCTCCAGAGAAAAAGCGTTGATTTCTCCGGTATGGATTAAATCCATAAGTTGCGCAGTGGCCCCTAGGTCGTCAGCGTAGGTCAACTGCTGCCACCGCAGCGCCAAGATCTCAGATTTGGAGTAGCCCAGCGTTGTGCAAAAGGCATTGTTGACCCGCACATATTCACCCGCCGTGTTGAGCCAAGCCATCCCCACTGCTGCCTCAGCAAACACAGCGTCGAAGGGCAGCGGTGTCGAAAGGGCTGTATCCCCGTTGGCTGCCATAGACGGGGACTCGGAGACAGTAGTGGGTTGATCGGGAGAGTTACCACCGTTCACATAATCGCGACGAATTAGACCGAATAGAAATTTTGCCCTACTCAACAGGCTGATACTTAGACCCACCGCTGCAGCCACAGACAGGAACCGAATATGGAGAGAGATATCGGGCTGAAAGCTCAGTTGGTCAAGGAGAATTAAGAGCGCGACCAGCTGACTTAGCTGAGTCGCCAGGGTAGTCGCGGAGCTAGACAACCCGGCTGTAGTCGTCTGCACCCATCTGGGGAACGGTGGTGACATTGAGAGGGTTAAGCAAAATTTACGGAAAAAGGGCAGTTATAGACAGTCGTGGTGGCGATATTTCAGGTGATTGTCAAATTATTGAGCAGTGATGCTGGCGGCAGCGGAACGTGATTAACGGCTTAAACCAAAGCTATCCAGCCCTACTGATAGCTGTGATCGATGCAAAAATCTGTACTCTATGGTCACGAATAAACTGAGGTTACGAATAAACTAATCGTTAAGCTCCTTTAACAGTTGCCAGCTTGGCTGAGACAACTGCGAGCCAAACTACTGATGAAACAAGCATTCCCCAGATTCTCTGTTGAGCCATCTAGGGACCGACACCAATTAGATTCAAATCTTTCCATAGCAAGGCTCAGACCCCGTAGCCAACATGGTTAGGGCGGGCGTGTTTAAAGCTTGATCCGCCAGGCTTTTGTGCCTAACTGATGACACGCCGATGACACGCTTTAGTCAGCTTTTATTGCACTGAGACGCCGTAGCATCAATCGTTATTATTGACGATTGTTTACAAGCTGATCAGCGAGAGACCCTGCAACATTGCTGCAGCGATGGGGACTTTCATCGGCGAGAGGCTGTGCAGCCAAGCCTTTAAACCTTAGCTGATTGTGTTGGGGGCAGAAGCGTTATGGCTTCTATGATATTTGCTGCTCAGCCTATATCTGCAATAAT
>JBCDFX010000222.1:0-6810 GCA_039177155.1 Cyanobacteria bacterium P01_H01_bin.119 | reverse complement strand
GCTTAAAACTATGGCTGATCGTCCCGACGTTTTATTTCTTGTGCTCGATACCCAGCGGGCCGATCGCCTGTCTTGCTACGGCTACGACAAGCCCACCTCTCCCCATCTCGACGCTTTTGCCGCCGATGCCACCTTATTTAAGAGCGCGATCGCCCCGGCTCAGTGGACTGTGCCTTCCCACGCCTCTATGTTTACCGGGCGCTATCCTTCTGACCACGGTGTTTTGCAGTCTTACTCGGTGCTGCCGCCAGAGGTACCCACCCTGGCACAGCGGCTAAGCCAGGGCGGCTATTACACCGCTGGGTTCTGCAACAATCCCCTGGTCGGCGTGATTAATAACGGCCTGCGACGGGGATTTTACAGCTTCTTAAACTACAGCGGCCTGATGACATCGCGGCCCAATCAGGCTGGCATGGGGCCAGGGTTTCTCGATCGCTATCGGCAGTGGTTTAAGCGATCGCTGGCGGGTATTTTGAACAAGGTGCAAGATGCCTTTGCTCGCTCAGAAGCGCTGCTGGCCCTATCGTTTACGCCGCTAATGGTGCCGCTATGGCAAACGGCGCTGAGCTTTAAGGGCAATACCCCCAAGTCTTTAGCCGACACGGCTCGGCTGCTAATTGATCGCAAAGGCGCGCAGCCCGATCAGCCAATTTTTGCCTTTGTCAACCTGATGGGCACCCATATGCCCTATCATCCACCGCGCCAGTATGTAGAAAAATTTGCCCCCCATGTGCTAAAAACCCCGGCGGCGCGGCACTATCTGCGCCAGTTTAATAGCGATGTCTACGGCTGGCTCGCTCCCCTAGCCGGAGCCCTAGACGATCAGCAAAAAGCCACCCTGGACGGGATGTACGACGCGGAAGTTGCCGCTCAAGATGAGCATCTGGGCCGATTTTTTGCCCAACTGCGCGATCGCGGCGTGTTAGAGAACACCCTGGTGATTATCTGCGCCGACCACGGCGAACACCTGGGCGAGAAGCAGTTTGTGGGCCACTCTCTGACGGTGTATAACGAGCTGGTGCAGGTTCCGCTTATTATTCGTGACCCCGGCGGCCTGTTGCCCCAGGGCGATACCGTGGATGATGTGGTTTCTACTCGGCGGCTGTTTGACACCGTGCTGGAGACCGTTGGCTTGGCCACAAACGCCGAGAAAGCCCAGTCTCTGCGTCAAGAGACGGCTACGGCTGGGGCGATCGCTGATCCAAATCCGGTATTTTCAGAGGCGATTCCGCCCCAAAACGTGGTGAATCTGCTGAAAAAACGCCAGCCCGATCTGATTCGCGATCGCGCCTGCGATCAGACTCGACGAGCGGTTTGGCTAGGTCAGCATAAGCTGATTGAGACCGGAGACGACACCACAGAGCTCTACGACTTTCGCCAAGATCCCACCGAGTCTCTCAACCTCAGCGCCATTTTGCCGGAGAATGTCGAAGCCCTTCAGGATTGCCTCCATGCCTTTGGCGAAGATAGCGGAACCGTTGCCACCCTAGAACGCGCTCCCGGCTTTGACGACCCTGAAGTACAGCAGCGATTAAAAGATCTGGGATACTTGGAGGATTGACCTCTCCCATCCGCGATCGCCATGCCCACCCTGCTCGTCAAAAACATCCACACCCTGGTTACGTTAGACGAGCAGCGACAAGAGATTCGCCACGGTGCCTTACTGGTGCGCGATAACGTGATTGAGCAGGTCGGCACTACCGCTGACCTACCAACTACTGCCGATGAAGTGCTGGATTTAGGCGATCGCCACGTTGTCTTACCCGGCTTAGTCAACACCCACCACCACTTTTTCCAAACCCTGACGCGGGCAGTTCCCGCTGCCCAAAATGCCGATTTATTTAACTGGTTAACCAGTCTCTACAAACCCTGGTCAAACCTGACTGCCGAGGGCGTTGCCGCTAGTGCCCAAATCGCCGCCGCTGAGCTGATGCTCTCTGGCTGCACCACCGCCAGCGATCATCTCTATCTTTTTCCCAACGACTGCACCCTAGACGATGAAATTCGCGCCGTACAGTCAATGGGCCTGCGGTTCCACGCCAGTCGCGGCAGCATGAGCGTTGGCCAAAGCCAAGGGGGGCTGCCCCCCGATACTCTGGTCGAACCAGAAGACTTTATTCTCAAAGACTCCCAACGGCTAATCGAGCAGTATCACGATGCGGGGCGCTACGCCATGCTCCGCATTACCTTGGCCCCCTGCTCCCCCTTTTCGGTTTCCAATGATCTGATGCAGGAGTCGGCGGCTCTAGCCCGTAGCCACCCCGGCGTCCGGCTCCACACCCACCTAGCCGAAAATAAATCCGATGTGGAATTTAGTCTGTCTCAATTCAACCTGCTGCCAGGAGACTATGCCGAATCTGTAGGCTGGCTGGGGGAAGACGTATGGCATGCCCACTGTGTCAAGCTTAGCGATCGCGCCATCACTAAGTTTGGCAAAACCGGCACAGGCGTGGCCCACTGCCCCTGTAGCAATATGCGCCTCGCCAGCGGCATTGCCCGGGTGCGCAAGCTGCTGGACAATCAAGTGCCTGTGGGGTTGGGGGTAGATGGCTCAGCCTCTAATGATTCTGGCCATCTGTTCCACGAAGCGCGAACCGCGTTTTTGGCGGCGCGGGTGCGGGATGAGGATGCGGCGGCGCTAACCGCTCGCGAAGCGTTGGAGATTGCGACGCGAGGTGGGGCGAAGGTGTTAGGCCGGGATGATATTGGCCATTTGGCACCGGGGATGGCGGCTGATTTTGTGGCGGTAAATGTGGACACTCCTGCCTTTGCCGGGGCGCAGCACGACATCGTGGCGGCGTTGATTTTGTGTCAGGTGAATCAGGTGGACTATAGCTTTATTAATGGGCGGCGAGTGGTGGACAAGGGGCGGTTGATGACGGTAGATGTGAGGACGCTGTTGGACAATCATCGACGCTTGGCAGAGAGAATGATCGAAGTGTCACTGATGTAAGAGGGCTTTCTCTACTAGCAATAAGAATGGCAATTTTGCTTTTCCCAAATCAGCACGACTGAAAAATAACGAAGAGCCGAAGCTGAAGCGTTCAATATTTTGCATCCTCAGTTTCTCACCCCGCGACAGGTTTTCCCGCCTGCCGCACTAATTCATCTGTTTAAAAATCCACCCATGAACTTTATCCCCGACACCGAAACCTACACCCTGCCCCCCTCACCCGCCAATCAACCCGCCCCCAACCGCGAACCGATCCGCATCATCCTAATCGGCTCCACCTACGGTATTAACCTAATTATCGGCATTCTCCATCGCCTCGGCTTTGCCGAACCCCGCGCCTGGAGCAAACCCCAGCTCGATCCTACCAGCGGTAAACCCATGCGTATCCTGACCAAATGGCTCCGCCAAGACACAGCGCCAGACTAATCAGCACCAATGGCTCCAACAATGCTAAAGCCGATTAATCACGGGTTTGCCCATGCACAGACAAAGCCGTGCGCCGCGTTGCCTGTAAAATTGGACTTCAGCAATACTCGATGCTGCCAACTTTGGAGTGAAGAATTTGCGTTATGCCTGATCTAGCCAGTCTTGGTCTTTTCTTTGTGGCTGCTTTTGTTCTCAGCATTACACCCGGTCCAGGTATTCTCTACACCTTGGCCCGCAGTCTTAATGGCGGTAAGTCTGAAGGGCTGGCATCGGCATTGGGGCTGTTTGTGGGTGGATTGTTCCATGTGGTTGCAGCGGCAATTGGTATCTCCAGCCTGCTGATGACCTCGGCCTTGGCGTTTACGGTTGTGAAATATGCCGGGGCAACCTATCTGATTTATTTGGGGATCCGGATGCTTTTGAGTCGCGAGATACTATCGGTCGATCCTGATGCGGCTGTGGTTCCCAAGCGTCACGGCAATGCGTTTTATCAAGGGGTGATTACTGAAGTACTCAATCCTAAAACGGCCCTTTTTTTCCTGTCGTTTATTCCCCAGTTTGTCAGCGTTGAAAATGGCAGCATTTTGACTCAGTTTTTAGTTCTAGGGTTGATTACAGATGTGCTCAATTTTGCAGCCGATTTTATCGTGGTGATATTTGCAGAACTGATTAGGCAAAAGCTACAGGCCAGTTGGCGACTGAGACAGGGACAGCGGGTAGCGTCTGGGTGTACGTTAATTGGGCTGGGCGCTTATGCTGCGGTAACCGATCAGCGGTAACTGATCAAAAGTCATGCAGATTGTTTAAATCAAAGGATTCGGTATGTCAGAGATTCAAAAGTTTGTGGTTAAAGATAGCGGCGAGGAGTACGAGTTCTATATTGAACCGGGGGCGCTTACAGCCGTTGAACCTGAGGATGAAGGGGACTACCGCGATATCAGTTTGCCGACAATTGATATGAAAAAGGTTCACCGCACCATTCGCGGTTATGCCCGGTACGCGGTAGGTGCGTTTATCAACTTTGGTTTGGCTGAAATTGAAGAAATGAACCTGGAGTTCAACCTTAAGATTTCCGGAAAGGCGGGTATGCCGATTTTGGCGGAAGGCTCTGCTGAAGGGTCGTTCAAGGTTCAGGTTAAATGCAAGTTTCCTGACACTGCAACGAAGGGATAAAAGCTGGGGTTGTTCGGTTTAAGATGAGCCTACTTTGATGCCCCAACCATGCCCCATTGAAAAAACTTGTTTGCAGCTTAAGGAAAAGTTGCGGATCTGGGTGTGGCTAAGGCTTAGATTGTTTTACCATCAGGGCCATGGCAAAGTACGCACTTGTAATTGGGATCGATCGATATGACAGCTTTAGCAATCTCAAAAGTGCGGCAAAGGATGCAGAGGCGGTAGCTCAACTGCTGGAGCAGCATCAGTATCGAGTCACCCGACTCCCCAGAAAACTGGTGGAAGAAAATCAATGGGCGATCGCGCCGGATAAACCCCTCACCCGCACTGGCCTGAGTCAAGAGCTTAAGTCCTTTTTTCTAGAACGGGCAAAATATCAGGATGTGGTGCTTTATTTTGCGGGCCATGGCTTTCGCGTCTCTGATTCGCTAACCGGAGATGAAGAAGGCTATCTGGCAACCTCGAACGCCACAAAGGACGGTCAGAACGGGATTCCATTTGACTCCCTCAATAAACTTATTAGCCAGGCTGAACTGGGCAGTTTAGTGGTGTTAATGGACTGCTGCTACGCTGGGGCGCTGCTGGAAGAACAGCAAAAACTGCTAGCACCCACCCAAACCACCCTCAGCCGCAAGCAAAATTCCTGTCTGATCGCCGCCTGTCGGGATTTTGAGCGGGCCAGAGAGGGCAAAGACCACGGCATCTTTACCACTGCGGTGCTAAAGGGATTGTCGGCAGAAAATGCGGTGCAGGGGACGGTGACCAGCAATGATTTGTTTGGCTTTGTAGACCGGGAACTGCGAAACAGCGGGCAAGAGGTGATCCATGCGGGCATGGGTAGCGCGATCGCCCTGGTTCAGCACCCCGATCAGCCTGTGCCAATCCAAACGACACCGGTTCAAGCGGCAAAAGTGTTTATTGGCTACCGCGATGAATCCCCTGATCGGGATCTGGCGGAAACGTTTTATCAAGAGCTTAAAGCTGCGGGTCACCAGGTGTTTATGGCCGCAGAAAGTATCCGCTTGGGAGATAACTGGCCCCAGCGGATTAACCAGGAATTAGAGCAGTGTGACTATTTTTTGCTGCTGCTGTCACCCCAATCGGCCATTAGCGAGATGGTGACCAAGGAAGTGCGTCGCGCCAAAGAATTACGGGAAACCCGTGGCTCCAGAAAACCAGGGTTATTGCCCGTTCGACTCAACTTCCCGCTCAATGCCGCCCTCAACTATGACCTGCAGGGGTACCTTGATTCGATTCAGCAGCGGGAATGGCACTCCCCCGACGATACGCCCCAGATTTTGCAGGAGATTTTGACCATCCTGGCTGAAGGCAAAATAGCGGAGCCTGTGGAACCAGCCGCCGCTTCAGAACCGCTGATAGAGCATCCTGATGCCCCACCAGTCCCCGTTGCCCCACCGGAACTGCCGGGGGGCCAGGTGGATTTATCATCGCTTTACTATGTAGAACGGCCCCCCACAGAAACCAACTGTTATGAAACGGTGTTGAAGCCAGGGGCATTGATCCGCATTAAGGCGTCTCGGCAGATGGGCAAGACCTCGTTGATGTCGCGGATTTTGCGCCATGCCAATGAAAACCAGTGCCTCACCATACCCCTGAGTTTCCAACTGGCGGATGCGGCGATTTTTGCCGATTTAGATAAATTCCTCAAGTGGTTTTGTGCCAGCGTGGGGCGGCGATTGCGCTTGCCCAATAAGCTGGCCGACTACTGGGACGAAATCTTTGGCGTTAAGGACAACTGCACGGCCTACTTTGAAGAATATCTGCTACCCGAAATCTCAAAACCCTTAGTACTGGGGCTAGATGAGGTAGACATGGTGTTTGAGCATCCCAATATTGCAGCGGATTTTATGGGACTGCTGCGGGCCTGGCATGAGTCATCTAAGACGAACGATTTATGGAAAAAACTGCGACTGGTGGTGGTGCATTCCACGGAAGTGTATATCCCAATGGATATCAATCAGTCGCCGTTTAATGTGGGGCTGCCGATTGAGCTGCAGGAGTTTACCCCGGCCCAAGTAATGGATCTGGCCCAGCGGCACGGGCTGAGCTGGGGTGAAGCCGAAGTAGCACAGTTAATGGCCATGGTGGGGGGCCATCCCTACCTGGTGCGGGTGGCGCTATATCAGGTGGCCCGCCAGGAAACCACGCTAGATCAGCTGTTGAGCGTTGCCCCCACCGAGGCTGGCCCCTACGGGGATCATCTGCGCCGCCACTGGTGGAATTTAGAACAGCGCCAG
>JBCDFX010000221.1:0-6826 GCA_039177155.1 Cyanobacteria bacterium P01_H01_bin.119 | reverse complement strand
GCTTGAAAACAAGGGCTACTTGGCATCTTGTTATACCTGCGGGGGACAGATGAATAGCGCCTCCTTTATGGTGAGTTTGGGCGGTGACCATCTGATTCGATTTCTGGTTTCTGACTACGGCATCACCTGGACTGAGATGCGTGACGACCGAGAATTGATGAAGCTAGAAGGTGCTGAAGCAATTAGCCAGCTTCAAGGGCTTGCAGATTTAGCTAAGTTTCAGGCAGACGATTCGTACTCAGAAGCTCTTCCGCTGCAGAACGTCTAAGTGGGGCTTTGAAAAAGAATTAAATTTGCTCATTGGGCTTTTTTAGCCAGGGAAGTTTAGCCGTTTCTTCAGTTGGCATATTCGATTGCGGCGTGATTGAAGGCTTAGAGCTGATATCAGGTGCTACTTCGCGACCTGCTTGATTGCCTGAAGCGTCTTCACCTACTTCAGGGGGCAAAGTGGGGATACCGCCGCTGCTATCTTGCAGACGCTGTAGGCACTGCAAGGAAGGCGGCGCAACCGAGCGAAACTCCGTGCAGGCAAAAAAGCTGAACGTGGTGCTCCCCAGTCGAATCCGGTCGCCGTCTTTTAGTGGACAGTGCTCTTGAATGCGATTGCCATTGACGAAAGAGCCATTGCGACTGTCAAAATCTGACAAAAAGAAGCCCTGCTGAGGCATATACCAGATAGCAGCATGGACGCGGGATAACCGTTTATCTCTCAAGATCAATGACACTTGTCGCGGATCACGACCAATTGTCCAGATCCGCGTGGGCTGTCTGAGCGCTTGTGTGTGGCCATCTAGCAGGTTAGTGATTAGATAAGCGGTATCTTCTACAACCACACCCTGCAAATAAAAAAACAGGCCGGTCCGGCTAAGAGACTTACCGCTGGAGTTTTCAAGCTCTAAAATTTCATTCAGCAGCGCTCGGTTATGGGTATAAATTTTTGAAAAAACCTGAAAGAGTTCCAACCTTTCCTGAATTTCTCTATCTTCTGGTGAATCCAACCAGAGTCCTGATTGCTGAGGGTGAAAGTTCAGATCTGACATAGTGTGGGACTAAAAGTGCCAAAGTATTAGTACTAGTGACTGTTAGTACTAGTGACTATTAGTACTAGTAACTGGAAGGCTAATGGCTTAGAAGCAGTATAAAGGGGAACTCGGTAGACAGCTTTGATGTTCCGTTTGGCTATCTACTTATCTTTTGTAACAAATATCAGTCGGTCATTTGGTGAAATTCGTCGAAAGTTTGATGGATTTTGTTTTAAGCATTGATTTTATAAAAACTATTCTCAAATCCGTCCATATATTCAAATCCGTCCATATATTGCAGTAGGCTTTCTGCACTGCCAAGCCCAGAGCTGATCGCCGTAGGAAAAGTGCCACCACTCGTTGGGATGCTGACAAAATCCTGCTTGAGCCATCGCCTGATAAAGCCTTTGACGATTTTGATGGGCGGCTTGTTGGGTTGGGTCGGCGCTGTTGGCAAAGTGATTGGGGAAAGAGCGCACCGACGGCTCATCAATGGGTGATCCCATATCAACCGCGCCGCCGGCAGCATGGGTAAGGGTAATATCGAGGGCGGCTCCGGTACTGTGGGGGGGTGGCGTTGCTGGATCGTCACTGGGCGATGCCCAAAATTGATAGACCTGGTTTTGAATCGCTTGGCGCTGCTCGTAACTTAGATCATCTAATTTGTCTGGGTCAGCGCCGTGTTCAGCGGCGATTTGCCGAAAGGTGTGGTTCACCATAAACTGCTGAACGGCAACAGGACGGTAGGCGTCAAAGAGTTGAATGCGCCAGCCCGGATTTTGCTGCTGTAGTAGAGCCTGGGCCCGAAACAGTTTGTCTAGTACCTGCTGTCGCAGAAAGTGCGGTGAGCGATCGCCGTAGGGCGCGCCTAAAACCTGATAGGGGTGGGGCGAGACGACAGCAAAGTGCTCTAGGGGAATGGGGATCAGGCGATCGCCGCAGTCTTGAATGGGTACCTGCTGGTAGGGCTTCATAGGTAGGGCGCTTTCAGCTTAAATGTCGAGAGTGTTCTGGTTTTTGCGTCAATGTTTTTGCGTCAATTCAGTCCGACCCTCTTGGTCGTTTCTGGCAAGACGCGAGCAGGATGCTCGCAGGGACACAAAATTTTGGTCACACTCAATGTCAGAGTTGCGTAAGATTTAAACTGCGTCAAAAAGGTTCACCCTTTCTACCAAAGGCCTGGCGACTTGTTACTCTGGGATTGGTTTTTGGGATTGATTTTAAGGGCTGTTTTGAAGGGTGAACGCTGATGGAACTGGATTTGGCCCAATTTTATCAAGCCTGCAACCCAACCCGTCCGCTGCAGTTGGCCTCTGACACTCTAGATGAGCGCTACTTTATCAATTTTTCCCAGGTGCGGGGCGGCGATGTTGTGCAGGAGTTGGGCCGCACCATTACCATGCTGGCCGGCGATCGCCCCACCACCCAATTGTTTACTGGGCACGTCGGCAGCGGCAAGTCTACCGAGCTAAGGCGGCTTGAAAAGCGACTCAGGCAAGAAAATTTTCACGTGGTTTATTTCCAATCCGATCAAGATTTGGAGATGGGCAACGTTGAGGTAACCAATGTGCTGTTGGCGATCGCCCGTCGGGTTAGCGCCAGCTTGGAAGAGGTGGGCATTCGGCTGCGCCCCAACTATTTTCAAAACCTAATGCAGGAGCTGGCGGGCATTATGCGATCGCCGGTTTCTGTCTCAGATGTGAGCTTTTCCGCAGGTATTGCCTCAATTACTGCCGAGGTCAAAGAAAGCGCCGATTTGCGCAGTCAGCTCCAGCAGTACCTAGAGCCTCGCACCCGGAGCATTATCGAGGCCGTCAATGACGAACTGCTGACCCCCGGCATTAGAGCGCTGCAAAATAAGGGCAAGCGGGGACTGGCCGTTATCGTTGATAACTTAGATCGGATGGACAATACGCCTAAATACGATCAGCGGCTTCAGTCCGAATATCTATTTATCAACCGAGGGGAGCAGCTGCGGCGGCTGGCCTGCCACGTGGTGTATACCATTCCGTTGGAGCTGGCTTTTTCCGATGATTTGGGCCAGCTAATCATGCGCTTTGGCGATCGCCCCAAGGTTTTGCCTATGGTGCCCGTGCGCACCCGCAATGGGTTTCTGTATGAACCAGGGCTGATTTTGCTACGGCAGATGGTAATGGCCCGCGCCTTTCCAGATTTATCTAAGGCCGAGCGGTTAGCGCATATCACCAAAGTGTTTGATGCCGCCGAGACCCTAGAGCGGCTGTGCATTATCAGCGGCGGCCACATGCGTAATGTGATTCGGCTAATGTTTAGCTGCCTGCAAAAGGAAGATCCGCCCTTTCAGCGCTCCACCCTGGAAGCAGTGATTCGCAATGAGCGAGATGATTTAACCGGACCCCTAGACGATGGCGAATGGGATTTGCTGATTAAGGCGCTGCAGGTGGGTATTCAGGGAGACAAAGATTTTAATACCCTGATTCGCAAGCTGTATCTGTTTGAATATCGCGCCCCCGATGAGCGCTGGTTTAGCATCAACCCGGTGCTGGCGGAAACTGAAAAGTACCGGCAGTTGATTCAAGATAATGCCGCCCCTAGTTAATCCATCCTGACCTATGGAAACTGCTGCAAATCCCGCTGAAATTTGGCAAGCCGATTTCTATCGCCGTCCCCTTAAGCACGAGGACGGGCAGTCGATTTGGGAACTGCTGGTGTGCAGCGCCGATCAGCAGTTTACCTACGGCGCAATGTGTGGCCAGTCTGCCGCCAGTGCCCAGTGGCTGGCGGCTGAAATCGACAGCGCGATCGCCAAAGCGTCCCATTCTCCCAGGGAAATTCAGGTATTCCGGCCCCAAAGCCTAAGCCTGCTTCAAACCGCTGGAGAAATTTTAAAGCTCCCCGTTGTTGCCCGGCGAGAGACCCTAGCGCTCAAACGCTGGCTGTCCCAGCGAGCGGCCTGGTATATGACCCTGCCCGAATTTACGGGGGAAAGCTACGACCCCCTTGCCATCGACCGACCGCCGCCCAATCCACTGCCGGAGAATCTTTGGGGCGATCGCTGGCGCTTTGCAGCCATATCTGCCGCTGATTTTCAGCAGACGTTTCCCCATGAACCCATTCCGGTTCGGCAGCTTCCGTCCGAAAAAATGCCCTTAGAACTTGGGGTATCTAGTACAACACCTATTCCGGGGGTAGTGATTGATGGAGGGCGACAGGCAATGACCCTAGCGCTATGGCTCCAGGACAGTCAGCCTGTCTCTCTCCATGGGGTTGCCGGAGCGCCCGATGGACTGGTTTTGGAGGCGGGGTTGAGCGATCGCTGGATTCTGACTACATTTGAAGATCCAGAGGTGAGCGCTGCTGCCCGTACCTTTGAGCACCGTAAGCAGGCTAGTCAAGGACTGCACTTTTTGCTGGTGCGCCCAGACGACTCAGGCATGACCCATACCGGCATTTGGCTGTTGCGTTAGCTAGCCGCTGTTCTGAGTCAGCCTCCCGAGCATCTATTCAGATGCAAAATTAATTCTTTAATTCCTTAAGGCATTTAGCCTAAGCGGGTATTAAAGAGTCATACCGTAAAAAACGTCATCTTTGCTAACCAAAGGTCCTATGATGAAACATTTAGCCCTTCTACTCCTGATTATTCTCGGTGGCGTCAGCTTTGGCTGCACGCCCGACGCGCCAGTTGCCGTTGATGAATCCAGCGAATCACCCACAGCCTCCGCAGAGGCCGAGGCACCCAGCGAGCCTGAAGGAAAAGTGCTGACGAGCACCGATGGCACCAGCCAAATCCTTGTCCCTGAAGAATGGGAATCTGCTACCGATTTAAATGACGTTGCGATTTTGCAGGCGGAGCATCCTACCGAGGAGCAGTATGTCATCGTGATTCAGGACAGCAAGGAAGATTTTGCGGACGCCGACTTGGCGCTGCATTCTGAAGTCACCACAGAAGCCATTGTCAGCAGCTTGACGGACGGATCGTCCACTGAGCCTGAGTCCGTTACCATCAACGGCAATCCAGCACTGCAAAAAGAAATCAGCGGCACCATCGACAATATCAATATTATTTATCTGCACACCAATGTCGAGACGCCTACGAGCTACTACCAAGTGCTGACCTGGAGCCTCAGATCTCAGTTTGAGGATTACCGCAGCAACTTTGAGCAGGTGACCAACAGCTTTGAAGAAGTTGGCGGATAAACGCTACTGATGCTTAAGCCCCCGGATGACTTATCTGGATAGCCTATCTGGATGACCTATCTGGGGGCGACTCTAGTTTCCTAAAGATTTGAGACCAAAATCCGGTTTACCTGCCTAAGTCCCGCTCGATAAATCTTTCTCAAATTAGATCGACATGCTGTTTGATCTGGTCAATCTGCCCTATTGGATTTTGCTCGGTGCGGGCACCTTGCTATTTGGCTTTGTGATTGTCTCTGGCGGCGGCGACGATGACGTGGATGCCGACGCGGACTTTGACGCCGATTTAGATGTAGATGCTGATCTAGATGTAGATGCCGACGTTAATGCCGGCAGTGACGTGCTGGATTTTGACGGCGATGGCGATGTAGACGATGGCGAGAGCTTCAGGCCGCTGAGCATTTTGGGCTGGTTTGGGGTGGGCAAAGCGCCCCTGGTGCTGCTGATGGCCCTGGATCTCTGTCTTTGGGGTCTGATTGGCTGGATGCTAAATGTGGCGGTCGGGGCCATTTTGTGGATTCCGGGTGTGGCGATCGCGATGTTTTTCGGTTCGTTGGCGATCGCGCTCCTGCTGGGTGGTCAAATCTCCCGCCCCATCAGTAAAATCTTTGCCTCATTTACAGAAGATTCCAGCAGCGATCGCATTATCGGCTGCGTTGGACGGGTGGGCTCGGCTTTTTTACCCTTTGAAGACTCCGGCAAAATCGGCCAAATTGATGTATTTGACGCGGCCCAAAACCTGGTCACCGTCAGCGCCGTAACCCCCAAATGGGCACAGATTTCTCTGCGGCGCGGCGCGGATATTTTGGTGATTGAGCGGCGAAAGGGCCTCTATCTGGCGATCGCTAAAGACAGCCCCGATCAAGACCGCTGGATAAATCAGTCACCCACTGTTGAACTGCCGCCGGAGAATCAGTTGCCGAAGGGTTAGCATTGCAAATTCAAAATTCAAAATTCAAAAATACTTTTTAAGCGGAACCTATTCTCACCGCGTCAAACTGTTGCTCCAATTTGCCCATCACCCCCTTACCTCCCATGCGCTTTTGGCTCGAACTTACCCAAACTCTGCCTAACTTAGCTGAACTGGAGGCTGCGCCTGCTGGCCCCCGGCCCGTATCTCAGCTAGAGGCTCAAAGGTCTGCCGACGGGTGGATTGGTGAAATTTCCCCCATGCCAATGCCTGTTGCCCAGGTGCCAGGCGGCAGTCTGACGACTTTTGCCGGGATGATTGTATTTGTAGTGGTGCTGCTGCTGATTGCGATTTGGGCCTATACGCGGGTCTATGTGATTGCGCCCAATAACGAAGCCTTTGTCCGCACGGGAGGCGTCGTGGCCAAGAAGAAGACCGTGATTCTCAACGGCGGCTGTGTAGTGCTGCCCGGATTTCACGAGCTAACGCGGGTGCCGCTGCGGGAAATTTCTATTGATGTGGAGCGCACAGGCAAGCTGGCCGTGCGGACTCAGGACTACCTGCGGGCAGATATGCGGGTGACGTTTTATGTCTGTATCACCGCCTCCAACGAAGATGTATTAACGGCGGCGGCGCGCCTTTCCAACGAGGGCAAAATTACGCCCATGGATATTAAAAACGCCCTGGAGAAACGGGCAGACGACGCCATTCGGGCAGCGGC
>JBCDFX010000220.1:0-6851 GCA_039177155.1 Cyanobacteria bacterium P01_H01_bin.119 | reverse complement strand
TTTAAGTATATGATTGAATTAACTTTTAAGAGTTTTTGAGAGCTTATATGAGGTTTTAAGAGGTTTAGAATCCAGCTCTGTTCGAGATCTAATAATATGCCCGATCATTGGACATTCCTACCCTTAAAATAATCGGTGTCAGCTAGACTTTGCCTGAATATAATGCTGAAGTGTTGTCTAAATAAAGTCTTGACCAAATTCAGCCATAAGCTGAGTCCGGGTCAATCTGCCTCTCCTGCATATTAGCCCTCAAGCTTTGAGAGGATCAGAGATGTAGAGCTTTGCTGTGTCTCTAGGATAAGGCATGCATAATATTTGCGGCCCTACCCTGCTCCTGAGTCAGTCTTTATCAAATCAATCTTTATAAAATAAAATCCTTAGCCACAAAGGTAATTTCGTCTCATGATCTTGACGTTTATTATTTTGACGAGGTTTTCTGGTTACACTTTTCGATTCCCTGGTTCAAACTTGTGACATGGATGAGAAAGCGTAGCCTAATCTAAGCTGAATTTCTTTTATTTAGTAATTGGTCGGCTGACTTTTGTCGTCCATCAACGAAAGATAGAAATCAGTGCTCAGAAAAGGGCCATTCTCAACCATATTGCATCAGGAGAATACCCCCATGCTCACAGTCCCAATGCTGACCGTCTTAGAGATCACCACAATTGATATCCTAGAAAATCTTAAAGTAGGCTATTATCAGCTATTTAGGCATCAATCTCCCCAGTCCCTTGGATTTTTGCTAAATGCCGCAGAACAAATCTTGGCAACTTTAGCCCAAGGCAACGCCCCTTATCACAACTCGGAGCACACCATTTTGGTAGCAGCTGTTGGGCAAGAGATTCTGCTGGGGAAACAGCGACGGGAGGGGAACGTTACTCCTTACGACTGGCTGCACTATATGCTGGCCCTGCTTTGTCACGATATCGGCTATGTGCAGGGAGCCTGCCTTAAAGATAGTTTGTCGGAGCGCCGCTACTGGATTGAGCGCGATCGCGCTATTACCCTTAAGCCTGGAGCAACTGATGCTAGCCTAGCGCCCCACCATATTGAGCGGAGCAAGCAGTATGCTGCAGAACAGTTTGGAGCAGCGGCCTGCATTGATGTAGCGCTGGTTCAGAGCCATATTGAACGGACCCGATTTCCGGTCCCTGACCACCCCAGCTATCAATCGACAGCTGACTACGGCGGGCTGGCCCGCGCTGCGGACTTAATCGGTCAGTTGAGCGATCCGCAATACTTACAAAAGACCGTTGCGCTGTTTGCCGAGTTTGAAGAAACCGGGGCCAACCAGCGGCTAGGCTACGGTAGCTCAGAGGATCTATGCGCAGGCTACCCGGTGTTTTTTCATCAAGCAGTGTATCCCTACCTAAATCAGGCCGTTCACTGTCTGTGTGCCACCTTTACGGGAAAGCGAATTCTGGCTGATCTTTACAGCAATGTCGCTGCCGCTGAGCAATACGCGCGATTAAACTAAGGGCTATTATCAGATTGCCTCTGTGCCAAAGGCTCCGGCGATACTGGCCAGCAATATTGGCCAGCAATATTGGCCAGCGATTATTGGCTGGAGCGTGCAATCTGACCAATATCTGATTAAAGGGGCAGAACAGTCGCCAGTCCGGCCAGCAAAATGTGGGACAAAACTATGGATATTCACTCTGAAAATCAAATCACTCTGCTGGAGGAGCGCCTGAGGCAGGCCATGCTGAGCTCAGATGTGGCTGAGCTAGAGGTACTGATTGCGCCGGAGTTGATTTTTACGAACTACGCCGGGCAACTGGTGTCTAAACAAGAAGACTTAGATATGCATCGCTCAGGTATCTTAAAGTTAACGACTCTTGAGCCATCTACCCCACGCTATCAGAAGCACCCGGGAGTTTCTGTGGTCTCCGTGCAGATGCACTTAATCGGTCACTATGGCGATGCGCCCATCGATCAGCAAATGAGGTTTACCCGGGTTTGGGCAACGTCTTCTGAAGGGCGCATTCAGGTGGTGGCGGGGCACGCCAGTCTAATCAGCGAGATTTAGATATAAAACGCTCGGTATTGGTGAAATAATAAGAAACGTTGCATAAGCGTTAAGACACTATGCCTTTACCCACCAATTTGACCACCTTAGACGGTGCTTCTGTTTCCCCTGAAACCGTTGATAACCAGGTGATTTTGTTTGTAAATGTTGCTAGCCAGTGCGGCCTCACGCCCCAGTACAGCGGTTTAGTCGAGCTACAGAATGCATACAGCGATCGCGACTTCACCATTATTGGCGTTCCCTGTAATCAGTTTGGTCAGCAAGAGCCCGGTAGCCCTGAGGAAATCAAAGAGTTTACGCAGTCCAAGTACGACGTCAACTTCCCGCTGCTAGAAAAGCAGGATGTCAATGGTGCCAACCGCAGCCCCCTCTATCAATTTTTAGTGGGCGACGGTGAAGATATCGCCTGGAACTTTGGCAAGTTTGTGGTGGGCCGCGACGGGGCAGTGGTTGCCCGCTTTGAGCCCCAAACCCCGCCCGACGATACTGACCTAAAAGCTGCCATTGAAAAGGCATTGGGTTAATCGTTGACTGGGGTTAACTGGGAGTCTAACTAGGGGGTAAGTTCTTTGCTGGTTTGTCTGCGGCTAAATGCAGACTATCTGGAAGGACTTGCCCGGAGTTATCATCGCGAGGGCGAGCGAAAAACCACCAGCTCGCCCAGCCCACCAGCAAAATCAGGGCTGCTGCCGCGATCGCGCCCAAAATCTGTTTACTTGAGAGTCCGGCGGTTTCCTGAGTTTCTTCTTCTTCGCTGCTGACCGGCTCTCCCGTTGCCGGGTCGGTTTCACCATAGAGCAGAGCCTTAGAGGCTTCCGTCATTTCATACTGGAGATTGTCTTGGCGAGTTGACAGTGAGCCGGGCTGCACCACTTCTGGGGCCACTTGGCAGCGCATCAGCACTACCGTAGCGTTATCGTGACCGTTTTTTTGGTTTGCCAGCTCAATTAAAGATTCCACGGTAGCTTCTAGGCTGACAATATCTTTAACCACCAAACCGATATAGTTGGCCCAAGACTCTTCCACCCGGCGATTGTCGCTCAGGCCGTCAGAGCACAGCAGCAGCAGCCCCTCTTCTTCTACGATAAATCGCTGAATATGCAGGCTTAATGACTCTGCCTTGCGGGTGCCGATGGCCTGGGTCAGCGCCCCGGCGTCTGGGCGCTGCCGGGCCTGCAGGTAAAAGCTACGTCCGGCGGAGACTTCCCGGCCTGCGATATCGTCATCGACCGTCAGCAAGTGGCAGTAGGATGGGGTAATCCAGTAGGCGCGGCTATCTCCGGCGTGGGCAATATACACTTCTGTGGTAGAAACCCAGCCTTGAGCCGTACGCAGTCGCTGGGGCAGCTGCAGGGCCATCACTAGGGTAGTGCCCATGCGCTGTCGATCGCTGCGTCCCTGGGCGTCATTTTGCTTGGCAATTAAATTATTGACCACTCGCACCGCAGCGTCGATTTGTTCGGCAATGCGGGCCGGAGATTGATAATCGGGCTGCTCAATCACCTCTCGTAGCAGCGCCCGCAGTTGAAGCTGGAGCGATCGCACCACCATTTGACTGGCAACCTCGCCCCCCTCGTGACCGCCCAGGCCATCACAGACGATGGCGATATTGGGCACAATCCCCGGTGCGGTCTGAATTTTGTCTAAATTGTTGGGATAGCAGGCGTCCTCATTGCGCTGATGGATAGGACCTGTGGTGGTAGCCCCTCCGGCGTAAAGCTGGAGCGAAAGCTGTCCGGTTTGCCTCAGCAGCAGCTGGTTTAACCCAGAGGCGATCGCCTCCAGGGTAGTATCTGCCGGATCTTTGGGGCTAATAATTGCCGTTAGCCCTTCTAAAACTGGGGGTTGGGCCTGCTTAAGCAGCGGTCGCCAACTGCGCAATAGGTCATCTAACGCCGGATCGACAGGCACCGTGGAGAGCGATCGCAGCCGCACTCGCCACCCCTCTACTCGCAAATTTTCTGAATCGAGCAGGCTAGCCGCCAACCCCAACTGCTTTAGCGGCGTCCACAGTTCAATCAGCTGCCACAGCCAGTGAAGCTGACGTACCGCCACCGTATCGGGCCAGCGTTCTTGCAGGGTGGGATACAGTTTGCCGCCGCGATTGATCGGAACATTGTCTAGCAGCAGCACCTCAGGCTCCTTGCTCTCTAAAGCTTCTGGAGCTTCTGGGACTGTCGTTTGCGATTTTGGGGTCGAATCTGCTGGCAAATTTACTCGCGCAATCACCCCATAAAGACCAGGGACATGGAGCCGGTGGGCATGGGTAACCAAGTAGGGCTGGGCTGACTCAGGCGGTGTATCAGGAAACGCTGGCAGCTCCTCAGCTTTAGTGTCGAGCCAGATTTGGGGGGCTACAACCTGGTAGCGATCGCCCACCGATTGCCCCACACCAACAGATTCAGCCGCTGCACCAACGGCCCAGAGATATTGCTTGGAACGGGCAGGAACGATATCGGAAGCAGTCATACCAAACTAGATCGGAGCAGAACAGGGCTTAAGACAAAGTAATCAGACTAATTCACCCATCCCTGTCAACGTTAGATTGGGATAGATTATTTTGCACAATACTAGTGGAAAAGTTCCAACTTGGTTGGATAATTCAGGCCCAAGGCATCAAAGCACACTCGAACTGTGCCTGCGGAATATCAGTCAAAACCTGTGAATTAGTAATCAGAACTCGGGATTAGCTATGAATCTCGCCCTATTTTGGCTCATCGTCGGAGCCGCTCTATGTTTTATGGAACTGCTGGTGCCCACTGCTTTTGTGGAATCCGCTCTAGGCATCGCTGCCTTTGTTGTGGCGCTGCTGAGTTTGGTAGTTCCATCTTTTAATCTCCAGGTGGTGCTGTGGATGGTGCTGTCATTAGGATTTATTTTTCTGCTGAAGCGCTTTAGCCCAAAAACTACGCCCAGAGCCATTGCCGAATCAACCGAGGGAAGAACTCTGACGGCGATCGCGCCCGGCGAGACAGGGCGCGTCCTCTATGAAGGCAACTCCTGGCAGGCTCGCTGTGACGATCAGAAACTGTCTATTGACGCCAATGAACCCGTATTTATCGTCAGCCGCAAGGGCAACACCCTGTTTGTGCTTCCGGAGCGGGAACTCAATCTCTAGTTTTTGTTTTAACTTTTACTGTTCTCACGAGGTTTTTATGAACCCATTTGCATTTTTGATCATTCTCGCCCTAGGCGGCTCCGTGACTGCAAGCTCCGTCAAAATTATCAATCAGGGAGACGAGGCCCTAGTCGAAACACTAGGCCGATATAACGGCAGAAAGCTTACCCCTGGCTTAAATTTTATGGTGCCCTTTGTCGATCGTATTGCCTACCGGCAAACCGTGCGGGAGCGCGTGCTGGATGTGCCCAAGCAGCCCTGTATCACCCGCGACAACGTTTCCGTCGATGCTGACGCGGTGGTGTACTGGCGAATTGTTGACTTGGAAAAGGCTTACTACAAAGTCGAAAATCTGCGAGCGGCAATCGTCAACCTGGTGCTGACCCAAATTCGCTCCGAAATCGGCAAGCTAGAGCTAGACGAAACCTTTACCGCTCGCTCTGAAATTAACGAGATTCTGCTGCGCGAGCTAGACGTTGCCACCGATCCCTGGGGCGTCAAGGTCACTCGGGTAGAGCTGCGAGATATTATGCCCTCCAAGGCCGTGCAAGACTCTATGGAGCTGCAAATGGCCGCTGAGCGCAAAAAACGGGCGGCGGTTTTGACCTCCGAAGGTGAAAAGGAATCTGCCGTTAATAGCGCCCGAGGACGGGCCGAAGCCGAAGTGCTCTCAGCTGAAGCCAAGCAAACAGCGGCAATTCTGTCGGCCGAAGCCGACCAAAAAACCATTGTGCTGCGGGCTCAAGCCTACCGTCAGGAACAGGTGCTCAAGGCCCAGGCAACCTCTGAAGCCATGCAGGTTATCGCCAAAACCCTGCAGGAAGATCCCAATGCGACTCAGGCTCTCCAGTTTTTGGTGGCCAAAGGCTATCTGGATATGGGCCAAGAAATCGGCACCAGCAACAGCAGCAAGGTAATGTTTATGGATCCCCGCAGCATTCCTGGCACCCTAGAGGGAATGAAAACCCTGATTAGCGACAGCGAAGGTTAGAGGGCTCTCATTAGTGAGCCGTCGGCTGCTCCATGGAATTCCCGATTTATCTGGTGGGTGGTTGAGCAATCGCGCCTATGGCATTGCCCCCACCCCGCCGGGAGGTAGATTTTGGTGACAGAATTCCCCGCCATCCCATCCAGCTCTATAAGATTACCTTGTGGGCGCTGTGGGCGCTGTAGATTGTTTGGCGATTACTTTAAGCTGCTTAATGGTAGAAAAGCCCGCCTATTAAGAGTTTGAATTTTATAGAGCTGTGCTCTTCTCACAGAGTATTTTGAATTTTGAATTCCCCATAGCGGTACTAGACTGATTGGCTTGAGTCATCTGTTTCCTCAAAAAATTGGGCCGCTCGAAAGTGCGAAATTCCTGTCTCTAGCAAGACTAATAAGGCCCGGAAATCCCGCTCACTTTGAAGTCCCTCTAGGAGAATTTCACTTTGGCGATCGCAAATCAGCAGGCAGGGACGCGGGGATTTAATATACACTGCTGTTTCGATCGCTTGGGTCTGAAGCTGTCGCTGACGACGGTCGAGGTAAACTGTGGTCTGCTCAGGCGTTATCCACACCCGTTTTCCCTGACTGATGCGCACCCCCCGAAAGACAATTAGGCCCAAGGCAAAAAGTCCCTCAATTAAGTCTGGCAAATCAAGCTCAAAGCCCACCGTGTTTAGCACAAGGTCAGCGTCGATGGGTTGGGCAAAAGAGGTGATC
>JBCDFX010000219.1:0-6851 GCA_039177155.1 Cyanobacteria bacterium P01_H01_bin.119 | reverse complement strand
GGACATACAACAATCTCGAAATTGTCCTAATCGCCCAAAATAAGAACATAGAAGCCCTTGCCATTACCGAACGGGGTCGCGCTCAAGCTTTCGCCCTGCAACTGGCGCTGCGCCAAGGTGAAAGCGCTGATACTGTCACCTATCCTTCCGTCACAGACATCCAACGTATTGCCGTCGAGCAAAACACTACCCTGGTCGAATACTCTTTAACCAGAGATCGCCAAGCGCTATTTATTTGGGTCATCTCCCCCGCCGGCGACATCCAATTCCGTCAAGTCAGCCTTTCTGATCTCTTCACCGACACCCTCACCGGCTTTATCCAACAAACCCGCGATTCCCTTGGTGTCCGCGGTAGCCGTACCACCGCCGCTCCCCAACTTAGACCTGACGTGATCGCCCGTTTGCAGGCCGAAACCGACCAAAACCTCAAAGACTTGCACAATCTGCTGATTGAGCCGATCGCAGATCTGCTGCCTACCGATTCAGACGCTAACGTCGTTTTTGTTCCCCAAGGCGAACTCTTCCTGGTTCCTTTTCCGGCATTGAAGGATACAGATGGCACCTATCTGATTGAGAAACACACGATTTCTACCGCGCCATCGATTCAGGTGTTGGGCCTTACAAACGAAACGTCCCCTTCGACTCCGCTCAGGGAACTTCCGCTGCCCTGTCTCCTTAGGAGACGCTGCGCGAACGACTCCGCTCAGGGCGCTGTTCTGGTGGGTAATCCGACGATGCCCACCGTCACCATTCCGGATGCAAACGGCCTGCAAGAGGTCCAGCTCTCATCTCTTCCTGGTGCCCAACGAGAAGCGCAGGCCATTGGAGAGTTTCTCAATATCACGCCCCTGATTGGCGACCAAGCCACCGAAGCCCAAGTCAAAGCTCAACTGCCCAACGTCGATCTGATTCACCTCGCTACCCACGGCCTGCTGGAATACGGCGATCCGCAAGCTTTGGCGGTACGAGACTTTCCCGGCGCTATTGCCCTTGCTCCCGGCAACGGTGAAGACGGGCTGCTCACCGCCAGTGAAATTTTGGATATGGAGTTGCAGGCAAATCTTGCCGTCCTTAGCGCTTGCGATACCGGGCGGGGAAGAATTACCGGTGACGGGGTGGTGGGGCTGTCGAGAGCTTTGATCACGGCTGGGGTGCCCAGCGTGGTGGTGTCCCTCTGGGCAGTGCCCGATGCGCCCACGGCGGCACTGATGAGCGAGTTTTATCGTCAGCTTGATCAAGGGCACTCTAAGGCTCAAGCCCTGCGGCAGGCGATGCTGATAACGCTGGAGCAGAGTCCAGATCCGAAAGATTGGGCCGCATTTACCTTGATTGGCGCAATGGAATAGCACTGTGGCTACGGCATGTAGCAGCCGAAAGAACGATTAGGACAAGGCTGGGAGTCAGATTGATTCTGCGCCAATGACTCCAGCGATACTGGATGAAGCGCGTAATTTGACCAAAGCCATATTCCGTTAGCAGTATCAATTTTGGGAAAGGACTTAAGCGCTATCGGTGAGGCATGGTGAATGAAAGGATGGATTAAGTTGGCGGTATTCGTGGCGGCAGTGACTGCCTTGAATGCCATAAGTGCATTAACTGCAAAAGCGGTATCGGTACCATTTGAGCAAGTCGGGCGGCTTGAGGCAGGAGATAGCACTCTTAACGATGGCAGCTTATACGATGAGTACACCTTTACCGGAGAGGCTGGGCAAACCGTTGCTATCACTCTAGAGAGCACCGAGTTTGATCCCTATCTGACTTTGCGCGATGCCGTTGGCAATGAAGTAGCCAGCAGTGACGATATTGAAACAGAGTCGGGAAACTACAATTCTTTTATTTTGCTAAGACTGCCCGCTGACGGCGTTTATCGAATTTGGGCCAATAGCTATAGCAGTACGGCTCAGGGCAGCTATCGTTTGACGGTTCGAGATGGCACGCTTTATCCCTCTCCTTTGTTAAGCGAGGCCGCGATCGCGCAAGTTGAGCGCAACCAACTGTTGGAGTTGGGCACCCGGCAATATCGCGGGGGGCAGTTGCAGGGGGCCCTCCAGTCCTGGAATGAGGCGCTAGCGCTCTATCAGACATCTGGCGATCGCCGGGGAGAAGCCAATACCTTGGGTAACCTGGGGCTGGTCTATGATGCTATCGGCCAATATCAGCGCGCCATTACTGCCCATCAACGCTCCTTGGCAATTGAGCGTGAACTGGGTAATCGCCAGGGCGAAGCAATTTCTTTGGGAAGTCTGGGGCTGGTATATGGTTCCATCGGCCAATATCGGCGGGCCATTGAGCTGCATCAGCAGTCTTTAGCCATTAAACGCGATATCGGCGATCGCCAGGGCGAAGCCGCGTCTTTAGGCAACTTAGGCATTGCCTACAGTTCTATCGGTGAATATCAGCGGGCGATTGAGCTGCATCAGCAGTCTCTGGTTATTAATCGTGAGGTGGGCGATCGCCGAGGGGAAGCCAGCGCGCTGGGCAACTTAGGGCTTGCCCACGAATCCCTTGGCCAGCCCCAGCAGGCCATTAACTTTTTTCTGCAATCTTTAGATATCGCCCGTGAGGGGGGCGATCGCCAGGGACAAGCGGCGTCTCTCAGCGGCTTGGGCAATGCCTACGAATCTTTAGGGCAGTATCAGCAAGCTATTGAGCAACATCAGCAGGCTCTCGATCTTGACCGCGCCATCGGCGATCGCCAGGGGCAAGCGGTTTCCCTTAATAATTTGGGGCTGGTTTACCTCAATATCAATCAGTTTGCTAGCGCCGCCGCCCTGCTCTCAGAGTCGATTGAAACCCTCGAAGTGCTGCGACGAGATCTCTCAGATGCCCAACTAATCGCGATCGCCGACACCCAGTCACAAGCCTACACCAACCTGGAGAGCGCCCTACTGGCCCAAAATAAAATCGATGAAGCGCTCGTCATCACAGAGCGAGGGCGAGCACAGGCGTTTGCCCTGCAGCTTGCCATTTATCAAAACGAACGAAGCGACCTCTTAACGAGCTACCCTTCCCTGGAAGAAATTCGCCGAATTGCTGCCCAGCAAAACGCTACCTTAGTTGAATACGCTGTCGAATCCGGCCATACCCTTCGCATTTGGGTCGTTTCTCCCAGTGGCGATATTCAGTTTCGCGCTGTGGATTTAAGCAATGCCGATATCTCAGCTAATCTCCCGACTGATTTAAATCTCTCTTCTCCTCGCGATGGCGCGGTTCCCACCCCCGACGACCTAATTGCAGACTTGCGCTCCATTGCTGTGGTGGCTAGGCAAGAGCAGCCCGAAGCTTTAAGAGATTTGCACAAAATCTTGATTGAGCCCATTGCGGATTTGTTGCCCCCCGATCCGAACGATAATGTGGTCTTTATTCCCCAAGGCAGTCTTTTTTTGGTTCCTTTTCCGGCGCTAAGGGATGAAACCGGCACCTATTTAATTGAGAAGCACACGATTTCTACTGCGCCATCGATTCAGGTATTGGGGTTGGCGGGTGAAATGGGGAATGGTCTTCGACATGAGCTCAGCCAAATGGAAGTGGGGGACGCCCTAGTCATCGGCAATCCCACGATGCCCACGGTCGCGATCGCAGATGAAAATGGCTTGCAAGATATTCAGCTCTCTCCTCTTCCGGGGGCTGAGCGTGAAGCAAAAGCGATTGGCGACTTGCTCAACAGTGCGCCCCTGATTGGCAATGAGGCGACTGAAGCGCAGGTTAAAGCTCAACTGCCAGATGCCAGGCTGATTCATCTCGCCACCCACGGCCTGCTGGAGTATGGCGACCCCCAGGCTTTGGCAGTGCGTGATTTTCCGGGGGCCATTGCCCTTGCTCCAGGCGACGGCGAAGACGGTTTGCTCACTGCCAGCGAGATTTTAGAGATGGAGTTGCAGGCCAATCTTGCTGTCCTTAGCGCCTGCGATACCGGGCGGGGCAGACTTACCGGTGATGGGGTGGTGGGGTTATCGAGAGCTTTAATTACCGCTGGGGTGCCCAGCGTGGTTGTGTCCCTTTGGGCGGTGCCCGATGCGCCCACGGCAGATTTGATGAGCGAGTTTTACCGTCAGCTTAGCCAGGGGCAAACCAAGGCGCAGGCGCTGCGGCAGGCCATGCTGCTGACCCTGGAGAAAAACCCCAATCCCAGAGACTGGGCCGCATTTACATTAATCGGAGCCGCCGAATAACCGGGGATCCCCAGCCCATGCCACCGATTTTTCGCCGGGCACACTAAAAATAGAGATTAATAATCCCCGCGATCCGGGCTGCACAGGCCGAAAGATATGCTAAGACAGAGGTGCCGAAGTTGAAGGACAGGAGTTATGGGGTTATTCGATCGCGTTAGTCGAGTTGTTCGCTCAAATCTAAATGCGGCGGTGAGCTCCGCCGAAGATCCCGAAAAGATTTTGGATCAAGCCATCATCGACATGCAGGAAGACCTGGTGCAGATGCGTCAGGCCGTAGCAGGGGCGATCGCCAGCCAAAAGCGCGTGCAGCAGCAGTACGAAAAAGCCCAAACCGAGGCCGGACATTGGCAGTCCCGGGCGCAGCTTGCCCTGCAAAAAGGCGACGAGTCCCTGGCGCGAGAAGCCCTAGTACGCAAGAAAAGTCAGGCCGACGCCGCTGCCTCCCTCAAAGCTCAGCTCGATCAGCAGGCCGCCTCTGTCGATACCCTAAAGCGAAACTTGATTGCCCTAGAGAGCAAAATCTCTGAGGCGAAGACCAAAAAAGATATGCTTAAGGCTCGCTCCAGCGCGGCTAAGGCCAATGAAAAACTACAGCAGACTATGGGCAACTTGGGCACTAGCAGCGCCATGGGTGCCTTTGAGCGCATGGAAGACAAGATTTTGCAGATGGAGGCTCGCTCCCAGGCAGCTCAAGAGCTGGCCGGGGCCGATTTAGAAAGTCAATTTGCAGCCTTAGAATCCGGCAGCGATGTAGATGATGAACTCGCCGCCCTAAAGATGAATATACTCGGCGGCAGCTCAAGCGATCAGGCCCAACTGCCCGCGTCTGAAGCGCCCCAAACCGAGCCCAAAGACTCTGCTGTGGACGCAGAGCTAGAAGCGCTTAAAACCCAACTGGACGAACTGTAAACAAGCATCGATGCCGACAAAATTGCCTACCAAAATTCAGATTGCCCATCGACTGAAGCCCCTGCAGCGGAACGTATTTGCCGATATGGATGAAGCCAAAGCGGCAGCGCGAGCCGAGGGACAAACCATCATTGATCTGTCCCTCGGCTCATCTGACCTGCCCGTGGCAAAGCCAATTCTGGATGCGATCGCAGACTCCCTTTACGATCCTGACACCCACGGCTATTCGCTGTTTCAAAGTACTCAGCCTTTCCGGATTGCGATCGCTCAGTGGTACTCCCGCAAGTACGGCATAGCGGTTAATCCAGAGACTGAGGTGCTGACCCTAATTGGTTCCCAGGAAGGAACCGCCCATTTGCCCCTAGCCATTCTCAATCCTGGCGATGTAGCGCTGCTGATGGATCCAGGGTATCCCTCCCATGCGGGGGGGGTGAATCTGGCCGGGGGTGAAATCGTAACCCTGCCGCTGCGGGCAGAGCACGGCTTTTTGCCGGTTTTTGCCGATATTCCTCGTCCTGTCTTGGATCGGGCCAAGATGATGGTGCTAAGCTACCCCAACAATCCCACTGCGGCTCAGGCACCGCTGGCCTTTTGGCAGACGGCTGTGGAGTTTTGCCAGCGGCACGGTATCGTACTGGTGCACGATTTTCCCTACACGGATGTGGTGTTTGATGGCGATCATGCGCCTTCAGTGTTTCAGGCCGATCGGGATAAATCGATTGCCATTGAGTTTTATAGCTTTTCTAAATCCTTTAATATGGGTGGCTTTCGGGTTGGCTATGCCATTGGCAACGCTGAGCTGATTAAAGCGCTGCGTCAGGTAAAAGCAACTGTCGATTTTAATCAGTATCGCGGCATCTTAAACGGGGCGATCGCCGCTCTAAACGGTCCCCAAGCCCAGGTCAAACAGACTGTAGATGCATTTCGTCAGCGCCGGGATACGTTTGTCAATGCAATGGCGGATATTGGCTGGAGCGTTCCCTCCCCCAGTGCCACTATGTATATTTGGGCCAAACTGCCTGAGTCTTGGGCCGATAACTCTATGGGGTTTGCGGTCAATCTAGTAAAGCAAACTGGCGTGGCAGTGTCACCGGGCATTGGCTTTGGACCGGCCGGGGAAGGCTATGTGCGATTTGCGCTGGTGCACAGTTCAGCTGATTTGACGACCGCCGTTCAAAGGATTTCCCAGTTTCTCAAGGCGTCCTAAAGTATGGGGTGAGGGCAGGTTGGCAATAACCCTCATCGATTGATGGCTTCCGACGCGCAAGAACGGATACGGATCTTAATAGTCGAAGACGACAGAGCCAATTTACGGCTCTTGACCGACTACCTGACCTTTTTGGCCTATGACGTACTGGGGAGAGTTGATGGGCATCAGCTAATGGCAACGCTAGAAGGGTTTGACCCCCACGTTATTCTTTTGGATCTAAAGCTGCCGGGCCCCTCAGGATATGACCTTATTACGCTGATTAGAAATAGCGATCGCTACAGCCACACGCCGATTGTGGTGCTCTCAGGCTATGCCTTTGAGCGCGATCGCCAGCGCGCCTTGGCCCTCGGTGCCGATATGTATCTCACAAAGCCCGTCAGACTTCAAGAGCTTAAATATTGTCTGGAAGCAGCCTATATCAGTCGTCGTTCTGATTAAGGCAGTGGATGCTAGGGCAGTGGATGCTAGGGCAGTGGATGCTAGGGCAGTGGATGCTAGGGCAGTGGATGCTAGGGCAGTGGATGCTAGGGCAGTGGATGCTAGGGCAGTGGATGCTAGGG
>JBCDFX010000218.1:0-6893 GCA_039177155.1 Cyanobacteria bacterium P01_H01_bin.119 | reverse complement strand
CGCTTGGCCAGTCTCAAAATCAAGCGAGGTATATTCATAATTACGCCCGTAGCGACCCATACCGTAAGTGCGGCAAAGACCCTGTGCACAGGCAATGGTGGGAACCCCATTAAAGTGAATATCTGGGTTAGCCCAAATCAGCTCAAAGTCTCTTTTATCTGGATTCCAATCGACTCTTTGAACGCCTTTGGGCGGATTGCGGCTGGGACGGAAACCGGCCCATTGGGCAATGACGAGGGCATTGTCCAAGGCAGCCGGTGAATTTTCTGCCGTATGGCCATCCCCTTCCGGCGTCGAAAACGGCAGGGTAAAAACGCCTGCCACTTGAGGATCAAGACGTTGCTCAGGGCGAGCCGGATCAGCAAGGGGCTGCCAGTCTGGGGGAGGAGTGTCTCGCCAGAAGGCGACCAGGTTGTTTTGCGGGGCATGTCCATCGACAATAACGACAACCCCCGTTTCCGAATTGCCAATCAGAGTTGGTGTGGTGCCGCTCCCGGTACAGCGCTCACCACGGGCAACGGCAATTGCTTCATCGGCCACCGATTGATTGACGAATGCATTCTCGCATCCAGGACCGCGCATATCGTAGGGAGCTGCCCAGGCTAGGGCAAAGTCCTGACCATTCCAATCGATGGCAACCATCAGAGTCTGGGTTGAAAGATATATGCGGCCCGTTTCATCAATGGGAAATGAGTTGTGAAGGCTAGTGCCGCTCTCTGGCGGTAAATCAAACGATGCGATAACGGTTTGACGGGTTAAATCAACTGCAATCAGTTTGTTGATATTGGTCAGGGCGATTAGATGGCCCTCTGGGGCAAGGGAAAAATGGCCTGAAATCTGTCCATACTGATTTTCATTAATCGGAATTCTTGCTTTGATCTCCAGCGGGGCGTGGGGGCTGTTGTGGGCGTCTCCGAATATGACAAATCGGTTGTGTTTTTGCTCTGTCGAAACGCCCAGCCCATGATTGAGCAACAGGATGCCCCAATCAAAATCCAGGAATTGGCGGTCTAGTGGCAAAAAACTAACCGGCTCAAGGGTGTCATTTTCAATTAAATATTTGGCAAGCCCATTATTGGGCGATGTAATCACTGCCTGAGACCCATCTGGGTAAGGTTCTGCCATAACGGTCCAGGGTGAGACATTTGGCCGGCCGCGACGCCTGTTGGTAAGGGCGGGTAACGTCTGTGCGGCCTGCACGTCGCCAGGGCCGTAGTTGGGGCTAACGGCTGTTGCATTTGTATTGGCATGAAAGATCGGCCAGGTGCTACTAGCAAGCTGCACCGGCTCCGAAATAGTCGAGGATTGGTCGTTGGGCTGAGCCTGGACGTCCGCGTAAGCGACGATTATGACCAGTACCAATAAGAGCAGTATGTTTCGCTTCATAGTGGTTTCCCCTTATTGAGTTCAACTGCTAGCGATCAATTGCTAAACAATGCGGTTAGCGGCGATGCAGCTTTGATACCAGTGGTAACTGGCTTTAGGGATTCTTTGCTGAGTGGGATAGTCTACATAGGTAATGCCAAAGCGGCGATCGTACCCCCAGGCCCATTCAAAGTTATCTAGCAGGCTCCAGAGAAAATATCCTTTCAGCGGATAGCCCTCGGTCACGGCCCGATGGGCCGCGCGCAAATACTGGCGCAGATAAAAGATGCGATCGCTGTCCACAACTCGCCCTGTGTTATCTAACTCATCCTGCGCTGCGCAGCCGTTTTCGCTAATAAAGATTGACAGCTCTGGGCGGTTTAAGGTTTCACTTACGTGGCGAACGCCCCAGTAGAGGCTGTCGGGCACCATGTGCAGCCAGGGCATATGCAGTTTGGGATAGCCCGTTGGAAAGGCCAAAATTTCATAGCCGTCTGGGGTGTCTGCTGCCTGCACATATACGCCGGCGTACACGTTAAAGCCCAGGGCATCTAGGGGTTGATAAATCGTTTCCAAATCCCCGGTTTGGATCGTCGGCTGCTGGTCGCCCAAGCTCTCTAGCAGTTCTGGACTGTAGCGCCCGGTTAGGGCCGGATAGATAATGCCGCCGTTGGTGCCGCAGCGGGGAAAGGCTTTTTGGGCCGCTGCAATATTTTCTGGGGTTTCAATCAGCGGTACTGGGGTTAAAAAGTTGTCAACTAGGGAGACTGAGCAGGGCCGGGCAGAGGCGGAGCGAATGGCTTGGACGCCCAGCCCGTGGGCCAGTAGGGCATGGTGGGAGGTCTGCCATAGGTCCTTTAGGCTAGAGACGGTGGTGCCTGGAGCGTGAGGCGGCACTTTGCCAATGCCGTAGCCCAAATGGGTAAAACAAAAAATTTCGTTGAGGGTAATCCAGTGAGTAACGCGATCGCCCAACTGACTCACTACCACACTCACGTACTCGGCAAAGTCCTGAGCCATCTCGCGGCTACGCCAAGAGCCATATCGGGTCTCTAGCGCCTGGGGGCTGTCCCAGTGAAACAGCGTCACGTGGGGCGTAATATTGTGAGCCTCTAGGGCATCGAGCAGACGCTTATAAAAATCGACGCCGGCCTGGTTTACTGCGCCCCGCCCGTCTGGGATAATGCGCGGCCAGGCCAGGCTAAATCGATAGTGTTTGACGCCAAGGGCCGCCATCAGCGCCACATCTTCAGCAAAGCGATGGTAGTGGTCACAGGCGATCGCGCCGGTATCTCCATTGAGCACCCGCGCCGGGGTTTCGCTAAAGCAATCCCAAACGCTGGGTTTACGTCCATCTGCCGCGATCGCTCCCTCAATCTGGTAAGCAGCCGTTGCCACACCCCACTGAAAATCGGCAAAGGCATAGGTCATTGGGTCACTCTCGCCATTCGGTAGGCTCAATCTCGCCCTCGCTGGTCACCACTTCCCCTTCGGTGTTGATCACTTCGCCGTCTCGGTTGACCTCTTTCACCAGGCTAACTTCAAACACCAGGGCAAACGGACGGCCCATACGCTGCTCTAAAAAGCCCTCGACCAGGTTGACCTGATTGGGTGATACCGGCTCAGATGCATAGACGCTTAGACGCACCTCTGGGGGATCAATCAGCCAGTTGGTGCGAGTTTCGACCAGTCGCAGCCCTTTAAAGGTTTCCGTTTCTGTCAGCAGCACCCGCCTTACGGACGCTTCAAGCTGATTTTGACGCACCAGGTCGTACAGGCTAAACCCCAAGGGCACCAGCAGTACGGCGGTCAGCGCTAGGGTAATGGTGAGCGGGCGCTGAGCGCGCTGAGCCGCAGCATAGCCCGTCAGCACAAAGGTCAACATGCAGGCTAAGGTGATGCCCACCAGGTTAGTAATATAGAGCAGCAGGGCTCCCTGGCTGAGTTCCCAACTCCCCTGCCCCAAGCCCTGGGAAAAGCCGATCCCAACCACGCAGACCGGGGGCATCAGGGCAACCGCGATCGCCGTGCCTGCTAGCGTACTGGACAGTTTAGGTTCCACTTTGGCATAGCCGCTGATGCCGCCCGCCGCGATCGCAATGCCCAAATCAAGCAGGGTGGGGCTAGAGCGACTCAAAACTTCGCTGCCGTATTCTTCTAGCCCCAGGGTCATACTCAGCAGCCAGGACAGCGCGATCGCGATCGCAGTGCCCACCAGCAGGGCTCTAAACGCTTCTCGAATCAGCGCTAGATCCCCTTCTAAAATGCCGAAAGCAAGTCCTCGAATGGGCTGCATCAAAGGAGCGACCAGCATTGCGCCAATAATCACTGCTGCGCTGTTAGAGAGCAGCCCTAGGGTGGCAATAATGCAGGCCCCAATGGTGAGAACGATATAGTTCAGCTCTAGCTCGGAGTCATCCATCAGGCTATCGCGCATATGCTTTAGCCCCTGAGGAGACACTCGTCGCCCAGACGGGAGATATTTGCGACCAATGGCATCTAGTCGGTCTCTCAGCTGAGCGATGCGATCGCCTATCTCATCTGCTTTGGATTGTCTTTTAGGTTGCTTTGGAGGCTGCATTTTTAATGGCTTAGGGTGTCCAGTGAGCTGGGGCTCGGCCATAGATTTTAGTGAGTTCTCGCAGGCGATCGCGCAAGTCTTCGGTGAGTGCGTTGGTATCATAGCGCCACTCCCAGTTGCCGCTAGGCACACCGGGGGTATTCATGCGGGCCTCGCTGCCCAGGCCCAGCAGGTCTTGCAGAGGGATAATAGCCTGGTTTGCCACCGACCCTAAGGCCAAGCGAATCATGTCCCAGTGAATACCGTCGTCGCTGGTACAGCCTAGGTAGAACAGCAGCCGCCCCTTCTCATAGTCATTGGCTTTTTCAAACCAGCCGACGGTCGTATCGTTATCGTGGGTGCCCGTATAAATCAGACAGTTCTGGGGCACGTTGTAGGGCAGGTAAGGATTGTGACGATCAGAGCCAAAGGCAAACTGCAAAATTTTCATCCCCGGAAAGTCAAATTTATCCCGCAGAGCTTCCACCTCCGGCGTAATCACCCCCAGATCTTCCGCCAGGATGGGCAAACTTCCCAGCTCTTGCTTGACCGTCTCAAAGAATAGCTCGCCGGGGGCTTCCACCCATTTTCCATTCATCGCTGTGGGTTCCCCGGCCTCGACCGCCCAGTAGGACTCAAACCCGCGAAAATGATCGATGCGGATTAGATCCACATAGTCCAGCAGTGCCTTAAGTCGCTGGAGCCACCAGCGAAATTTCCGCGCTTTCAGCACGTTCCAGTTGTAGGTGGGGTTGCCCCATAGCTGGCCGGTCTCACTGAAATAGTCCGGCGGTACTCCGGCCATCTCAGAGGGTTCTAGGGTTTCTGGATCAATCATAAAGTTGTCGGGAAAAGCCCATACGTCTACGCTGTCGTGGGCCACGTAGATAGGCATATCGCCAATAATCTGGATGCCTTTGTCATTGGCGTAGGTCTTTAGATTGCTCCACTGGCAGTGAAAGGCAAACTGAAAATACTTGTGGTAGTAGATTACATGGGCCAGCTTAAGCCGCCAGTGCTCCATAACCTCCGGCTGACGACGGGCGATCGCGTCATCCCATTTGTGCCAGCTTGCCCCGCTATTTTCCCGCTTTAGCGCCATAAAAAAGGCGTATTCATCTAGCCAAAAATCGTGGGCCTCACAAAATTCGGCAAAGGCCTGCTGTTCCTCTACAGTGGCCTGGGTTTTAAAAGCCTCTGCGGCCTTCTCTAGCAGCCGCATCTTATCCTGAATCACCGGGTTGTAGTCTACCGCCTCGGCAGGGTGGTCGGGCAGATTGTCCAAATCCTGCTGGGAGAGCAAACCGCGATCGCGCAGTTGCTCCAGACTAATTAATAGATGGTTTCCGGCCATGGACGAGTAGCACATATAAGGGGAGTTGCCGTGACCCGTTGGCCCCAGGGGCAGCACCTGCCAAGTTTGCTGACCACTCTCAGCCAAAAAATCAACAAATCTGTAAGCTTCTGGCCCCACGTCCCCAATGCCAAACCGCCCGGGCAAAGAAGTGGGATGAAGAAGAAGACCGCTCGAACGGGGAAAAGGCATGGCTATTTAGGAAATAGATACGGGGTGCAAAAACATTCTAGAAAAGGGTGGCAGAGTTGCAGCGTCATGCGCAAGCCCAAAGCCAAAATTGTCATGGTATGAATAGGCAATGGCTTACCGTAATCCTGCTCCCACCGTCGATTTAATTATTGAACTGCGCGATCGTCCCCATCGCCCCATTATTTTGATTGAGCGGCATTTTGAACCCCTAGGTTGGGCTATTCCCGGTGGTTTTGTCGACTATGGTGAAACGGTTGAAGCTGCTGCCATCCGCGAAGCCAAAGAAGAAACCAGCCTGGAGGTAACCCTGCTGGAGCAGTTCCACGTCTATTCTGACCCGGCCCGCGATCCCCGCAAACATACCCTTAGCGTTGTCTTTATCGCCACCGCTAAGGGAGAGCCCACTGCTGGAGATGACGCAAAAACCTGTAGGCTGTTTCTACCTTGGGAAATTCCGCCCCGCCTCTGTTTTGATCATAGCCAAATCATGCAAGACTATTTGCGATATCGTGACTATGGCGTTAGGCCCAGCGTTAGAGTTTAAGGCTGGGCAGTGCCGACAAGTTAGAATTCAAAATTCAAAATTTTCCTTTGAAGCAAGCTGATGTCCCACAAAATTATTAATACTGATAACGCGCCTGCGCCGGTTGGTCCTTATAATCAAGCCGTTGCTGCCAGCGGACAGATGGTGTTTGTAGCAGGGCAAATTCCCCTTGATCCGGCTTCAGGAGCTCTGGTTGGAGACGGAGATGTAACCCAGCAAACGGAGCAGGCGATCGCCAACCTAAGTGCGATTTTGACAGCCGCTGGTGCCACGCCAGAGCATGTGGTTAAAACCAGCATTTTTCTTAAAGATATGAACGACTTTGCCGCCATGAATCAGGTTTACGCCAAATATTTTGGCGGCGATCAGGCTCCGGCCCGTGCCTGCGTGGAGGTTGCCCGGTTACCTAAAGACGTGCTGGTAGAAATTGAGTGCATCGCGGTGATCTAAGCGCCCGCCAGCAACTGAAACAGTCATTAAGGAGGGTGATTGCGATCGCCAGTCATGAAAGCGCTGAGATAGGATCTGAATGGGTTTATTTGAATGATTAACTTGTCAGCTTCAGACTCTCAGTTTTCCGAACCGTTACCAACCCGGCTGCATTTAACGGTGGAATCTGGCCTATCGGAGCGGTTAGACAGTTGGCTGGCCCAGCAGCTTCCAGACTATTCGCGCAGCCGCCTCCAAAAGCTGATCGAAGCCGGGCAGGTTAGGGTCAATCAGCAGGTCTGCACCCAAAAAAAGTCAGCAGTGCAGCCAGGAGATGCGATCGCCCTGACGATTCCTGCTGCCGAGCCCTTAGACCTGGTGGCTGAGGCTATCCCGCTGGATATTCTCTACGAAGATGCTCATCTGCTAATTATTAATAAACCGGCCGG
>JBCDFX010000217.1:0-6954 GCA_039177155.1 Cyanobacteria bacterium P01_H01_bin.119 | reverse complement strand
TCTAGGGTCGATCCGGCGCTGGTAAGCATAATGGCATTAAACACCAGCAGCATCGGCAAGCCGAACAGGGCAGGCACCGCCAGGGTAGGGCTGCCTTCAACGCCGAAGGCGCGGGCATAAAGCCCGACAGAGCTGAACAAAAAGATAAAGCCGCCGCTGATAATCCCCGCCAAAATAAAGCCCTTAACCATTGTTTTGGGGCCAGTGATAAAGGCCCGGTCGGTCATCACGGGATCGTGAAAGGGATAGCTAAAGATTTGCACAAAGGCCAGGCCGCAGAATGTCAGTCCGGCCAGGTTGGTTTCGGCATCGACCTGAGAGAAGCCCTGACTCACCAGGCCCGGCCCAAGGGTAACCAAAATCACCACCAGCAGCACCGCCGCCAGGATCATCTGCGCCCCGTCGGTTAGCAAGCTAGAGCGCAGGCCCCCCAGCAGACTGTAGTACACCGTAAAGGCCGTTACCAGCAGCGCCGCAATCCAATAGCCCGCGCTGCCTTCACTGCCAAAATAGAGCGAAAAAACCTTGGTGTTTGACCAAACCTCGTTAATCAGCCGAATGGCGATCGCCAGCAAAAAGAGCCGCGCACACCATTTACCGTATTTGCCCACCAAAAATTCGGGGATAGAGCGATATCCGCCGCGCACCCGAATAAAGTAGAGGGCAACGGCGGCGGTGATAAAGCTGAGATAGTAAATGGCGTACCCAATGCCCCCTAGCAGACCAAAGGAATTGCCCAGACTGGCGGCGTTATCGATAGATTTGGCAAAAATCCAGGAAATTGCCGCGCTGGAGACCAGCAGCCACAGCCCCGGCGATCGCCCCTGCTGAGACTGCCCCTCAAAAAACTCTGCCGCCGACACCTTTAAGGGCGTCGTGGTCTGCACAATGCGGTAGATAAAAAATCCGTACCCGGCCAGCAAAGCCCAGGTGATAGCTGTAGATAGCAACATGACACTAAGCCGTAAACACTAAGTTTGAAATTTGAACTGACAAGGGTACCCTCAGCGACACCGCTGCGAGTATCGCCGGCTGACTATACGGGGCAGACCTGCTGTTCTGAGGCCGGCAAAATTTCGCTGCAGGTTGTCCAAATGCCTGTCTCTAGAGATTCGGCAAATTCTTCCGGCAGCTTTTCTGCGCGCATGGCTGCTGTCACAGCGCTAACGTCATAGTCTAGGGGCACTAGCCGGGGCTGAATGCCGTCGCTGCCCCGCTCCAGCACACCGTAATAGACGCAGCGCCTGCCGTTGTTGGCCGGGCGCCCCAGCACGCCGACGTTGAACCAAAATCCGCTGCGATCGCCCAGGCTTACCGTGCGCATCCAGGGTAACCCCGAGTGGGTGGCACAAATGCCGTCCACCTCAAACCGCTTGAGATAGGTTTGAAGCTGGCGATCAGAGGCCGTGGTTTCCCAGACAAATTCGTTTACCTGATCGGGACTGCCGTGGCACAGCAAAATGGCGCGATCGCCCCACTGAAGCCGTATCTGCTGGGGCAGCGCCCTCAGCCACTGACGATGGTGAGGGGCCGTATTGGCGTAGGTGTAGTCGTAGCTGATTTGGGCAAAGCGGCGATCGCGCTCCGCCGTATATCCACAGCCGCAGTCTCGCCTACCGTGGCCGATGGCATCATCATAGTTGCCTTGAATGCACGCCAAGCCCCCCTGCCGAATGGCCTCTAAGGTGCGATTGGGATGGGGGCCAAAGCCACCGATATCGCCCAGACAAAACCGGTGAGAAACTGCCTGAGTTGCCCCCAGGAAAGCCTCAACAGCCGAAAAGTTACTGTAGGGGCCACCGCACAGGGCCACCTGTTGGCAGTCCGGCGGCAGCACTAGGGAAAAAATACTGGTCATAACCGTTTTGAACCATTACCGTCAATTGCGCCCAGCCGGGAACAATATGAGTATTCCTGATTTAACCAGAAAGCCACTGAAGGACAAATGAGTTTTTCCTGAGAAGGTTGTGCGCAAGAGGCTTTGGATAGATTAACGGAAGCGCGCCCGCCATCAAGCTGTGTTGAATCGTTACGGTGCCTTTCGATTCCGATGTTTTACTTAACAGTTAGCCTCAAACTCCTATTAATTCCCTTAACGTTTATAACCGTGGAAAAGAAACGGCAGTAAGTATGGCAGAAGCAAATACGATTCCAGTCTCAAGTTTGTCTGAAGAGGGCCTGCTTGAGGTTTGTCAGCACGCGGAGGTGATTGCTTGCGAATGCCCCGGCTATCTGGCGCGGCTGCTGCAGCAGGTGCGGAAGTTCCGCACCTACACCAATAGCTGTATTGAGCAGTTCCCAGAAGACCGAGAAACCCACCTGTGGCTGGCGGAGCAGGCTGGCAAGGTGGACGCGATTATTTTGCAAACCATGATTGAGCTGATGCAAAAAGAGGGGCTGATTGACGCCGCATCTGACACCATCGATCTAGATAAGCTCTCCGAGCGGGCCCGCGAGATTACCCGTAAGCAGCTTGGCCTGTAGCTCCCGCCGGTAGGGCATCAACGACGGGCTATCAGTGGGCTTTTCTGAGAATAGCCAGCGTCATTTTCAAGTCAGCTTTACAATAGTTGAATCAGTTTTGGGTGAGGTTTTGACCTAACCAGACCCAGTTGACCTCACCTCAGCAGTTTTCTGCGGCTGGGGCAGTTTGTCGTTTTAAGTACCCGCGATCGCACCTGATTTCAGCTTCATGGCGTTTTCTTCCGTTATCCGTGCCCTTGGGCGTTTGCCCCTTGCCCAAGATCTCATTGCCAAGCTTGATGCACAGCAGCAGCTCACCCTAAACGGCGTTGCGCGGCTGCCCAAAGGACTGGTGGTCTCCGCCATCGCCCAGGCCCAAGCCAGACCCTTGGTTGCCATTACCGCCACCCTAGAAGAGGCGGGCCGCTGGGCCACCCAGCTAGAGGCTATGGGGTGGACGACGGTACAGTTTTACCCCACCTCCGAAGCCTCTCCCTACGACCCCTTTGACCAAGAATCGGAGATGACCTGGGGGCAGCTCCAGGTGCTGGCAGATTTAGTCAAATCCAGCGACCTCTCAAAGCTGGCGATCGTCGCCACAGAGCGAGCCCTACAGCCTCACTTACCGCCCCTTGCCACCTTTGAGCACTACTGCGTCACCCTGACGGTGGGCATGGAGCTGGATCTCAAATCCCTAAGCCAAAAGCTGGCCCGCCTGGGCTACGAAAAAGTCTCCACCGTTGAAAGCGAGGGGCAGTGGAGTCAGCGGGGCGACATTATTGATGTCTACCCGGTGGCCTCTGAGCTGCCCATTCGGGTCGAGCTCTTTGGCGACGAGCTAGAGCGGCTGCGGGAATTTGATCCCACCAGCCAGCGCTCCCTGGACAAAATCGATCAGCTGGTGCTCACCGCCACCCACTACGGCCCGATTATTGCCGATCGGCTACGGGAGCAACATCTCCTGTCTGATCTGCTGGGGGAAGAAGATTTAGAAGCCTTAGACAATGGCCAAAATATCGAAGGGTTAAGGCGATTTTTGGGCTATGCCTTTTCCCACCCGGCCTCCCTGCTCGACTATCTGCCTGACAATGCGCTGATTGCCGTTGATGAGATAGAGCAGAGCCAGGCCCACAGCGATCGCTGGTTTGAGCACGTTGACGACCTCTGGCACAGCACCCCATCCCCCCATCCCCTCCCCTCATCCCCCCACCCCAACCTCCTGCCCCAGATCCACCGCCCCTTTGAAGCCGCGCTGGCGGAACTGGAGTGCTTTCAGCGCATCTATCTGTCCGAAATTGCGGAAGAAAACAGCGGCCTAAATCTGGCTAGCCGCCCGGTTCCGGCGATTCCCCATCAGTTTGGCAAGCTGGCAGACATTATTAAAGCCGAGCGCGATCGCGGCTTTGCGACCTGGCTGGTGTCGGCCCAGCCCTCTCGCTCCGTTGCCCTGCTGCAGGAGCACGACTGCCCGGCTCAGTTTGTGCCCAACCCTAGAGATTATCCCGCGATCGATAAGCTGCAGGGCCAGCGGACGCCGGTTGCGGTGAAATATTCTGGCCTAGCGGAGCTAGAGGGCTTTATTCTGCCCACCTTCCGGTTGGTGATTGTGACCGACCGGGAGTTTTTTGGCCAGCACTCCCTGGCTACGCCGGGCTATGTGCGCAAGCGGCGGCGATCGACCTCTAAACAGGTCGATCCCAACAAGATGCAGCCGGGAGACTATGTGGTGCATCGCAACCACGGTATTGGCAAGTTTCTCAAGCTGGAGAGCCTGACCCTAAATCACGAAACCCGTGAATATTTGGTAATTCAGTACGCCGACGGGCTGCTGCGGGTGGCCGCCGATCAGGTTGGGTCTCTCTCCCGCTACCGGGTGGCCGCCGGTAGCCGGCCCGAGCTAAATACAATGTCGGGCAAAGCCTGGGAGAAAACCAAGGGCAAAGTCCGCAAGGCGATTAAAAAAGTGGCGGTGGACTTGCTTAAGCTCTACGCTCAGCGCTCCCAGCTTGAGGGCCACGCATTTCCTATCGACATGCCCTGGCAAACGGAGATGGAAGAGTCTTTTCCCTACCAGCCCACCCCCGATCAGCTTAAGGCCACCCAGGATGTGAAGCGGGATATGGAAGATCCCCGGCCCATGGACCGGCTGGTGTGCGGCGATGTGGGCTTTGGCAAAACGGAAGTGGCCATTCGCGCCATCTTTAAAGCGGTGACTGCCGGCAAGCAAACCGCCCTGCTGGCACCCACTACCATCTTGACCCAGCAGCACTACCACACCCTGAAGGAGCGCTTTGCTCCCTACCCGATTCAGGTGGGCTTGCTCAATCGCTTTCGCACCGCCAGCGAGCGCAAAGATATTTTGCAGCGGCTGGTCACCGGCGAGCTCGATGTGGTGGTGGGCACCCATCAGCTTTTGGGCAAATCGGTCAGCTTTAGAGATTTGGGCCTGCTGGTGGTGGATGAAGAGCAGCGCTTTGGCGTTAATCAAAAAGAAAAAATCAAGGCGCTTAAAACCCAGGTAGACGTTCTGACCCTTAGCGCCACTCCGATTCCTAGAACCCTCTATATGGCGCTCTCTGGGGTGCGGGAAATGAGCTTAATTACCACGCCGCCCCCCTCCCGCCGCCCGATTAAAACCCACCTATCGCCCTACAACCCCGAAACCGTACGCTCTGCCATTCGCCAGGAGCTGGATCGGGGCGGCCAGATCTTTTATGTGGTGCCACGGGTAGAGGGCATTGAGGAAATTTCGGCCCGGCTGCGGGAAATGCTGCCGGGGGTGCGCTTAGCGATCGCCCATGGACAGATGCAGGAAGGGGAGCTAGAGGCCACTATGCTCACCTTTAGCAGCGGTGAGGCCGATATTCTGGTGTGCACCACGATTATTGAGTCGGGGCTAGATATTCCCCGGGTCAACACCATTTTGATTGAAGATGCCCACCGCTTTGGGCTCTCTCAGCTCTATCAGCTTCGCGGGCGGGTGGGGCGCGCCGGGATTCAGGCCCACGCCTGGCTGTTTTATCCCCGGCAGAGCAAGCTTACCGACAAGGCCCGCGCCCGTCTGCGGGCCATTCAAGAGTTTGCCCAGCTTGGCTCTGGCTATCAACTGGCGATGCGAGATATGGAAATTCGCGGCGTGGGCAATTTGCTGGGGGCCGAGCAGTCGGGGCAAATGGATGCCATTGGCTTTGATTTGTATATGGATATGCTGGAGGAGGCGATCGCTGAAATTCGCGGTCAGGAGATTCCTCAGGTAGAAGATACCCAGGTGGATCTCAACCTAACGGCCTTTATTCCCAGCGATTATGTGCCCGATTTAGACCAAAAGATGAGCGCCTATCGATCGATGGCGGCTGCCTCTAGTCGGCGCGAGCTGATGCAAATTGTGGCTGATTTAAGCGATCGCTACGGCGCTATTCCCCACGCCACTGAACAACTGGTCCGCATTTTGGAGCTTAAGCAGATTGCCAAACAAATCGGCTTCTCTCGCATTAAGCCCGAAGGTAAGCAGCATGTGGTGATGGAAACGCCAATGGAAGGCCCTGCCTGGAAGCTGCTGGCCGAAAAGCTGCCCGGTCATCTGCAAAATCGTTTTGTCTATTCCACAGGTAAGGTCACTGTGCGCGGATTGGGGATACTTAAGCCTGAAAAGCAGCTTGAAAGCTTGATTGAGTGGCTTAGCGGACTGCAAACCGCAATCCCTGAACCGGCTTTGGCATAAGGGGCGAGCGGTGCATAGGCCCACATGCGGCGATCGAAGTTTTGGCTGAGAAAGCCCGGCAGCAGAGAATGAGTGTCAAATGTGGGTCTGCAGGTCCCAGGGTTCTTTGGGGTTTGGCGGCGGTATGGTCAGAAACCTATGATCTTGGGAGTGCTAGGGCTGGGTAAGAAACCGGGTTTCTGCTGGAAAGGTTGCGGGGGGAAGGTGCTAGGGCTAGAAACCCGGTTTCTGTCGTGGCGGTGGTTAGCGGGGAGGGCAGAGGGCGCGATCGTCGTCGCTGATATCAGGATTATTCGTCATGTAAGGGGTGAGGCGCTGGCAGGCGGCGGCAAGGAGTTGATCGATGCGATCGAGAGGATAAACAGGCCAGAGTTTGACAATGCCGTTTGCTCGAAAGCGATCGGGATCAAGGGCGACGGCAACATACTGCCAATCATCTCGAAAAGTACCATTCCCTTCATATTGGGCGATTTGCTGACCGTTTAAGGCCCAGATTCGAGTTGTGTCGTCCGCACCGCTGGTGGCAATCTGTTTGCCATCGGGGCTAAAGAGCACCTGCCCAACCCAGCCCTGATGACCCTCCATCACCGCAATTTGATTGCCCGATAAATCCCACAGCCGCGCCGTGCCGTCGTCACCGGTGGTGGCAATCTGTCTGCCATCGGGGCTAAAGAGCACTTGCAAAACAAGGCCCTGATAGCCCTCCAATAGCGCAATTTGATTGCCCGATAAATCCCACAGCCGCGCCGTGCCGTCGTCACCGGTGGTGG
>JBCDFX010000216.1:0-7011 GCA_039177155.1 Cyanobacteria bacterium P01_H01_bin.119 | reverse complement strand
TCAATTTGATCCACAGCGAGCCGCGCTCCGGTATTCGTCTGGCTCAGCTAATGGCGCGGCGGCTGCGTCAGGTGAATCGTCGCCTGCGGCTGCGTGAATCCGACAGCCTGTCCCGGGTGGCAGATATCATTCTATTTTTGGCTGATGGTCAGGGCACCCAGGGGGAGAAAGGCATTGAGGTTCCAAACTTGCCCCACCGGGAGCTCAGCAGCCTGAGCGGGCTGGCTCGGGAAACGGTGACGCGGGTGCTGAGTAAGCTTGAAAAGAAAGGGATCATTGCTCGCGATCGCGATCGCGACATTCTCTGTATCCCCGATATTGATGCGCTAGAAAAACTCCTGGTTTAGATGCATCCTCCCGATCCATCCGTTTCTCAATCTGGCAGCTCTGCCTACCCCGGTAGTTCAGACTCTCAAGACACCACCTGGCAAGACGACTTTTTTACCCCTTCTCAGTCCGGTTCTGCCCCTGCTGCTGATGCTGCGGTTCCTTCGGGCGATACGGCACCGTCACAGGAGACGGCAGGCCCCCTGGCCATGGTTGAAACGGCGTTCTTGGCGAGTGCGGCTAGCTTAATCTGGCTGGTCAACTACTACTTTCCCCCAGGGCCGCTGCTAAGGATTTTTTTTCCGGTGCCAACGGCGTTGATTTATCTACGCTGGGGGGCGCGGGCGGCTTGGATGTCTGCTTTGGTAACTGGGCTGCTGCTGGCCGTGCTGATGGGGCCACCCCGGAGCCTTTTGTTTATCATGCCTTACGGTTTGATGGGGGTGCAGCTTGGGCTGATGTGGCGACGGGGCGCAAGCTGGTACAGCGCGATTGCAGCCGGATCGCTGCTGGGGAGTCTGGGATTTTTCTTTAAGGTGTGGCTGCTCTCAATTATGGTGGGTAGTGATCTGTGGGTGTATCTGACCACGCAGATTACCCAGTTTTTGAACTGGCTGATTAACCTGCTGATGGCCTGGGGGATTCTGGCGCTCGGTAGCGTAGGCCCGCCAAACCTGACCACAATCCAGATTCTGTCGGTGGGGCTGGTGATACTAAGCGATATTGTGTATCTCTTTACGGTGCACTTAGCGGCTTGGTTTTTGCTGGAGCGACTGGGCACGCCCATGCCGCCACCGCCCCGCTGGGTGCAGGTTTTGTTAGAAGATTAACAGGGTGACTTGAAGGCTGGAGCGCCTTATCTCTAGGGCGCGTCATCAATTAAAACAAGAGTATTTCCGGTATAAGCATTACCGCGCCCGCCCCGCACAACAAATTAGGGGCTGAAACGCATTCCGCATAAAGACTTGACCGCTAAATGATGAGAGCCCCTAAGTCTTTCGCAAAGATGGCCTTTCGCAAAGCAGATGCCGACTACAGCCCGCTCATTCGGGTCTATACCCAAAGGGCGTCCGGCCTGTCGTGGCTAGATCGCTATCGAGAGCGTTTGCCCCAGGTTGCCTGTGTCCTGGGCTTTACAGAAACGGGGCTGCTGCCAGGTATTTCTGCGGCAGGGGCAACGCCCAGCGACCGGCGCTACACAGCGATCGCCGATGCTGAATTTCTTTACTACGGGGTGCGCCGCGCCCACTACCCGCTGCCACCTTTGTCTGCGGGCGCATCGCCAGCTTTTATTAGCCGCGCCGTGATTGCCCAGCAGCAGTTGCCGCTTTATTTGTTTAATGCCGGGTTGCCCATACCCCCCGCCGCCCCCGCCGTTGATTTAAGCGGGCAGCCAGCGGCCTGCCTCAGCAGTGGCCGGGCTCTAGATAAGGCTGTGGTCAACCGACTGTTTCAGCAAGGGCTGCACTGGGGACAGCAGCTCGCCAGCCGCGCCGAATATCTAATTTTGGCCGAATGTGTCGTTGGGGGAACCACCACAGCCCAGGCGTTGCTCACAGGGTTGGGAATTCCGGCACTGGGAAAAGTCAACAGCAGCCATGCCGTTTGCAACCACAAGCAAAAACAGGCGCTGGTTGCAGCAGGGTTGACCAAGGCTCAAGGCGCGGTACAAGGACAGATTCTTGCCGACCTTGATCCCCTCGGCTGGGTCGCCGCAGTTGGGGATCCGATGCAGCCAGTGGTTGCAGGTATGGCCCTTAGCGCCAGTCAGCAAACAGGGGTGATGCTAGCTGGGGGAACCCAAATGCTGGCGGTTTATGCCCTGGCACAAGCGATCGCCCGCCGCCAATCAATTCCTTGGCGGCCTGAGCAAGTTGTGGTGGGAACCACTCGCTGGGTGGCAGAAGACCCCAGCGGAGACACGGTAGGACTAGCCCAGGCGGTTGGAGAAGTGCCGCTAATAGGCAGTCAGGCAAGTTTTATAGCCTCTCGATTTGGGCAACTGCAAGCCTACGAGCAGGGATTTGTAAAAGAAGGCGTCGGCGCAGGCGGATGCATGATTGCGGCCAACCTTTATCAAAACTGGAACCAAGCCGTTCTGTTAAGCACTGTAGAAGCGCTGCTGGACGACTATGGAAAAAGCCGAGGGAGCTAGCGCAATCAGTGCGATCGCGTGGCAAGCAGCTGCTCTTCCAGAGCCGCAATACGGTTGTAGGCAGCCGTCAACTGAGCCGTCAACCGCTGAATTTGAACTTCTGGGGAGAGATTGTGTTCTGCGCTGCGAGCTTCCAATTCCAGGTAGGTGTTGTCTAGCAGCACATCTTTGTGGTCGATCTGAGTTTCTAATCCACGGCGTAGCCCTGAACGGGCAGAGACTGCAGTGGCGGGCAGAATCCCAGCCTCTTCACTTTCGCCCCCAATTGTCGGCGCGTTATTTAAAGCTTCGGCAACCCGCAGGTTGACCTGATCCACTATGCCATGCAAGGTATCAATTTTATTGGTCAACAGGATAACCTGATCTTGTAAAGAATCCATGAGTTGTGCCCATATAGATTATTGGACTTCCTCAGTCTAAAAACTTTGTTCTATAAAAGCTGATTTCCCTTTAATCATTTAACCTTTGTTGACAGTTAAACCGACAAAGTTTACATACGCGCTCATAAATGCTTGTAGATGTGCAAATATGCCTATGCTTAAGGCTACAAAATGGCTCAATTTGGAGCAAAACCCTATCGAATTTGACGCTCACTTGTGTCTCTCACCGGATTCAAAAATGCTGTAGTCAGATTGCTTATATGACTGAGTATTGCTGGCTTAGATGGCTTTGACACCAGCTACTTCAGTGATCAAATCTGTTGGCAGACTGCGATAAAGACTCAAAATTTGAGGCAGTTTCTTAAAGTTTCCTCGATACTTGTGAAGCAAACCTAAATAACCTAGGGCGCATCATCATTTAAAACCAGAATGTTTCCGGTATAAGCATTACCACGCCCGCCCCGCATAACAAACTAGGGGCTGAAACGCATTCCGCATAAAGACTTGACCGCTAAATGATGACAGCCCCTAGGGACTAACTGTCCCAAGAACTGTTCTGGCTGAGACTTCGACGGTGAAACTGTGGCTTGAGCCTAGTCGAACGCCCAGCCGAACACTCAGCCGAACGCCCCGTCGAACCGCGAAGTTCTTCGTTCTGAGTCTTCCGAAGGGAGAAGGCCAAAACCTATGCAAAATATCCCCTAGAATCTTTGAGGCGGCAAAGCCAACGACTTCGCTCAGGGGAGGTTACAGCGACCCAGAAATAGTTTATTAATTCTTTGTCCCGGCGTCCCGGCGGGCCTGTAGTTTAAGCAAAATCTCTGCATGAATTTCGCGAGTTAGGGGGTAGAAATACGCCAGTATCAGGGCACAAATCAGCAGCACCATCGGCACAATGCCCATAAAGAGCCGAATGGCCAGTAGGGCTGAGTCAACCTGGGAAGGGGCATCGGCTACAAAGCCAGAGCGCTCTAATGCCTGCCCAACTAGCCACAGTCCGACGGCCAACCCCAACTTTTGCAAAAAGGTCATAAAAGCATAGAAAATGCCCTCTCGCCGCTCCCCGGTTTCCAGCTCGTCTAGCTCAATCACATCGGGCAGCATGGCCCACGGCACTACATAGGCTGTAGCCACACCCACGCTGACCAGCACGCACAGCCCATACATTAGGCCCAACTGCCCCGGCTGCAGAAAGAACAGCCCGACTTGTACCAGCAGCCACACCCCAGATCCCAGAAAGAATAGACCTCGCTTGCCGACCTGTTTGCTCACCCAGTTGCAGCCAAACATCATAATGATGGCGGTTCCCTGCACCAGCAGCGCCGCCAAAAAATAATCATCTTGCTCCATCCAATACGTGACGTAAAACGGCAAAATGCTGGCGGTAACCTGTAGCGCTAGCCAAGCAAAGAGATAAATACCGATCACAAACAAAAAGGCGCGGTTGCTAAAGGCCACTTTAAGCTGCTGCGCCACAGGCATAGTGGTCGATAGATCGGGCTTGATTTGGCGCTCCATCAGCTGGCTGCGCTGCCGTTGGAAGCGGGGATAGGTGCCAAAGATGCACCAAAAAATAGGAATCACGGCAATAACCGCGCAGGCTCCTCCCAGCACCAAATACTGGTTTTCTAAGTTGGCGATCGCGCCGCTAATCACCAGCCCCAACGCTAAGGCTGCGATCGCCCCGGTCAGCGAAAAGGCCAACCGAAAGGTGGTTAGCTCGGTGCGCTCGTCATAGTCCTGGGAGAGCTCGGCGGTGAGGGTGGTGTAGGGCAGATTTACCGTGGTGAAAAAGATTTGAAACAGCACCGAGGTGATCACGTAATACCAAAATTTTGCCTGCGGTCCGGCAAATCCGGGCACGATCCAGGTGAGAAAAAAGGTTAACCCAAAGGGCAGGGCGCTAATAAATATCCAGGGATAGCGACGCCCCCAGCGGCTCTGGGTGCGATCGCTGAGCACGCCAACCATCGGATCGTTAACTGCATCCCAAGCTTTGCCGATCAGCAGCACGGTGCCCGCTGCACCGGGGCTTAACCCCGCCACGCTGGTCAGAAAAATTAGCGATGAGAAGGCAATCAAGTTTTGGGTGATGCCCGCTCCCATATCGCCAGCGCCATAGGCAAGTTTGGTGCCCAAAGAGAGGGGTGGAATCTGATCCGATGGCTGGGTAGAAGCTTGGGACATAAAATTACGGAGCAATAAAGGCAACAGAATGAGAAAAGCAGGCTCACTGGCAGAGTTACTGGCAGAGCTACTGGCGCGATCGCCCCAGCGGTGTATGATTCAAAAACTTGATCTGCCATTCTGACAGCGCTATGTCTGATTTATACGTCTCCTGGTCAGACTATCATCGCAAAATTGAACAGCTTGCGATTCAAATTTATGAATCTGGCTGGCAGTTTAATCAAATCGTCTGCCTGGCCAAAGGCGGGCTGCGAATCGGTGATTTGCTGTGCCGCCTATTTGAGCAGCCCCTCGCAATTTTATCCACCGCGTCCTACGGCGGCGAAAATAATCAAACCCGAGGCTCGATTACCTTTTCACAGGATCTCAGCATGACCACGGCCAACCTGGGCAGCCATGTGCTGCTGGTAGATGACCTGGTAGACTCCGGTATGAGTTTGAAGCGATCGCTGGTGTGGCTCGATCGCAAATATGGCTTTTATATCGATGAAGTGCGCACGGCTGTGCTGTGGCACAAAGCCTGCTCAGCGGTAAAACCCGATTACGCCGTTGACTATTTAGAAGATAACCCGTGGATTCATCAGCCCTTTGAAGAGTACGAACAGATGAATCTAGAGCAGCTGAGGCAGAGGCATCAAAAGAGCACAGATTAAGCTCCCGCCGCGATCGCCTCAACAACGGTATAGCGAGGTGCCATCGACCAGGTCGGATAGGGCATAACTTTGATGCGACCGTGCATCGGCAAATCATCGGCTTCAATCAGGCCAGCCCCGCTCATCTTGAGATACTGCTGCAGCACTTCCCGGGCCTCAGCTCTGGACTTAAGCTGATAGTTGGCCATAAAAGAATAGGGCTGGGGGCGATATTCGTTGCTGCGAGAAGGCTCCCAAAGACTAAGCTTGATCCCGCGGTTGCTGGGAAAGATGCGGTATTGAATGATGTGTTGGCTAACGATCCTCAGCATAGTCGTCCAGTCTCTAACTGCAAGTGACCTATTTCCAGCGCGTTCATTTTGGAGTCAATGCCTCGTCGGACTGGCAGCCGCTATAAAACGCTCTTATTCATTCGCAACTATAGCCTAAATCATTTCTGAGCTGCGGGTATCGCAAAACTGCAATCATAATTTTGGCCGCTTACGCTTATCTATTCACGCCGATCTCCAACCATTCCAGGAAATAGTAAACAGAAATTCAAAAAAATTATCCGCCGAGCAGCTTTCCATAATTATTCAACCTGCGCAAATATAGCGTTGGCTAAAGGCCGTTATCAGTTACGTTCTGCAGAAAATGCGGGCAGCGAAAGGCAGGGCTAATGTCTCCAAGACCTAAAGTTAAAGTTACCCATAGACCTGAAATCTAAACCCTAAAGTCACCCACTGAAGAGACAAACGGTTTGCCAATCTGACGGATAGCGCGATTGATATTGCGAGCGATCGCGATATGGGGTTCGTCCGGCTCAATGGGTAAAATCACGGCGCTGCGGCCTAATCCGCAGGTCTGAATCACTCGGTTTGCCGCCGCTAGCCCGGTTACATAGGCTTTTTCCTGAGACCAGGAGCCATGGTCAGTCACAATCCAGTCGCCGCCCATAAACAGGTTGTTCACACTGGTTTGGCAGGGCAATAAATACTGATAGCTACCGGGAGAAAAGTGGCTAACGGCCTGCGATAGGCGAATAACGCTGTGATCCACAATATTGGCTGCGCCAAAGGCGGGAAGGCAGCCCGCGAGGTTGGCCTGCACCAGCGGCAAAATTTGCTCATCGTCGAGGGACAAAAACTGATTGGCGTGGTAGTAGTCCACTTCAATTACCGAGCCGGGCTCCCCTTGATATTGATCGTGGAGCGCATTGAGATCAAAAAAGGTCCAGCCCGTGGTGTTGTGGAAGCCAAAGCAGGCGTTGGAGGGCAGCGGCACGTTAATTTTGCGATCGAACCAGAGGCGGGTTGCCAGCACATCAATT
>JBCDFX010000215.1:0-7012 GCA_039177155.1 Cyanobacteria bacterium P01_H01_bin.119 | reverse complement strand
GGGTTTTCTGCCTGTTCCCACGACCATAATTTAGAGGTGCTGCCGCTGCTGCCTCAAGATCCCCTATCGGCGGAGCGTTTCTGCCTGGTTTCAACCCGTATGCTTAGCCTAGTGATGGTTCTGGGGGTCGATGATGAGGGGCTAGCTCGGTTTCAGTTTTCCTTTGGCCCGGCGACCATACAGCGGGTGTGGCAGATGCTGCGATCGCGGGTCAGCCTAACTCGCTCTCAGCATTTAGCCAAGCTGGATCATCAATTTGAGCAGTTTGCCCCGGTGGTACCTGACTACCGACAGGTGACCATGTTTACCCGGCTGCTGCTGAACTATAGAACCGAGGTGCCTGATCTAAGTGAACCTGGCTGGACAAAGCCGGTCTGGGCTAAGGGCACACACCGGGCGCGAGCTGCCCAGATCGCCCATATTAAAACCCATGGCACAGCTCGCGCGAGCGGCATCGGCTCAATGGCCGATCTGCCTGGCGGCAAAAGCCGCGATCGCGTCCATTCACCTAGCGCCCGTGCTCTAAGCCCCGATGCTGAGCTGCTGCAGGCCATGGCCCACGAAATTCGCACCCCCCTGACGACAATCCGAACTCTGGTGCGATCGCTGCTGCGCCGCAAAACTCTAGAGACTGGGGTTGTCAATCGGCTTAAAACCATCGATCGCGAATGCACCCAGCAGATCGATCGCTTTAGCCTAATTTTTAAAGCGGTAGAGCTCGAAGCGGCTCAAACCACCCAACCGCGATCGCCTCTGACCGCCATTTCACTGAGCCAAATTTTTGCAGACTCTATCCCTCAGTGGGAGCAGCAGGCTAGCCGCCGGGGGCTTACCCTTGATGTAACCCTGCCGCCTCATCTGCCTATGGTTGCCAGTGATCCAACCCTGTTGACCCAGGTTCTCACCGGGCTAGTTGAGCGCTGCACTAACGGGCTTGCCCCCAATAGCCATATCCACCTCCAGGTTATGCTGGCTGGACATCAGCTTAAGCTACAATTTGAGCCTGAAACGGGCAATCAGCCCCCGGCCGGAGCCACAGCTTTTACTGGCTTCCACCGCCCCAGCCTGAAATCTGTGGGGCAACTGCTGACGTTTCAGCCCGAAACGGGCGGGCTTAGCCTTAATCTCAACGCCACCAAGAACCTTTTTCAGGCGATGGGAGGCAAGCTGACGGTTCGCCACCATCCCCAGCGCGGCGAAGTGATAACGGTATTTTTACCCTTAGAGACAGCGCCCATCGTTTGAAGTAATTTATCGAGCAATAGCTCTGAAATTAAGGGTTATTCTTCTCTGGCAAAAAGATTCATAAAATAAAATACGATCTTGACTTTTCTGTGGTACGCTTGTTCTTATTGAGGGGCTGGTGTATTCCCTTCAGAACACTGTTATTTTCAGGACACTGTTATTGGGTAACTGCCATGGAAACCTTAACCGAAGCCCAACAGGAGCTTTACGACTGGCTAGTTGGCTATATTCGCGACAACCAGTACTCACCGTCTATTCGCCAAATGATGAAGGCGATGGGGCTAAAGTCTCCAGCCCCGATCCAGAGCCGATTAGACCATCTTCGCAATAAAGGCTATATCGACTGGACTGAGGGCAAGGCCCGAACCATTCGGCTCCTGCAGGAAGGTCGCGGGGTGCCCATTCTAGGGGCGATCGCAGCAGGATCCATGGTAGAGGCATTTACCGATGAGGCAGAGCGGCTAGATCTCACCTCGCTGCCCCTTAAGCCCAAAGATTTTGCCCTGCGGGTCAACGGCAACAGCATGATTGATGCGTTAATTGGCGATGGGGATATTGTGATTATGCGGCCTGTGGACGATCCTAAATCAATTAAAGACGGCACCATTGTGGCGGCACGGGTTGAGGACACCACCACGCTGAAATATTTTCATCTGCAGGAAAACACCGTGACGCTAAAACCTGCCAATCCTAACTATGACGATATGCACTTCCCCGCCAACCGGGTAGAAGTTCAGGGGCAGCTTGTGGCAGTTTGGCGCGCGACCCGCTCTCTGTAGGTCATACAACGACACCCTACAGCCCCACGGTAAGATAGCGTTGGTCAAATTGCCCAGCGTGCCGAGCCTAATTGAATTTCTAACTCAGATTCAATCGGAACTCAGACTCAGTCGGGCTCGCAGTTGTAGGGATGTGGGAATGAACTTTCGAGCTTTTATCAGCTCTCTGGCGATCGCGGCATCGGTTTTATTGATTAGCGGCACCGTTGGGTTTTGGGCACTGACAGCAGGCAATCCCTTAGACGCCCTGCAGAAATCAGCGCGCAGCGCGCCCAGTGCCGCCATTTTTGTGCCCAGGCAGTCACCGCTGATGGCCTCCCTGCTGGTAAATCCAGATCGGTTGGTCAGGCTGCGAGAGGTGTTGAGCGCGCCCAGCCAGCGGAAGCAGGCGATCGCTGAAATTAACCGCCTTAAGCAAGCGCTATGTGAGCCAATTGAGATTGACTACCGCGAAGATTTACAGCCCTGGCTGGGCAACGAAATCACCTTTGCAGTCACCAGCATCGATCGCGATCGCGACAGCAGTAATGGAGAGCAGCCCGGCTACCTATGGGCCTTTGCCAGCCAGAACAGCCAGCGAGCACGGGAATTTATTCAGCAGTTTTGGCAAAAGCGAGCGATTGCAGGGGCCAGCCTAAATTTTGAGCAATATGCCGGCGTACAGCTTATTTATAACTCTCCCGTCCCGGTTCAATCAGGACGCCAGTCCCTAGCTAGCGCCGTGGTGGGCAACCAATTTTTGCTGCTGGCCAATGATATCAGCGTGCTCAGGCAGGCGATCGCTACGGCCCAGGCGAATGATCTCAGCCTAGTTCGCTCCAGGGCCTATCGGCAGAGCCTCCGAGCGCTCGAATCCGGCTCTGTTGGGATGATTTACAGCCGGCTGCCTAGCCTTAGCCGATGGGCCGGGCTCACCAACCTTAGCGATTCCGCCGGGCCAGTGTCAGGCACAGTCCCTCAGTCGGCCCTACTGGGGATTCAACTTCAACCCAACGGCATTCTGGCCCACAGCGTTATTTCTGCGGGCAACGCCAATTCTCTTCAGCCTGCCCCGAATCAGTCGCAGCCTGCCCTATCTAGGGCTCAAATATCCGTTGATGCTACAAACGGACTTTTAGATCAGGTGCCGGCCTCAGCAACCTTAGTGGCCTCCGGGCAACAGCTCGATCAGACCCTAGCAGCCCTATTAGCTCTGTTAGGCCCATCTACGACCCAGCGCTTATCAAACCCATTTCTTAAATCGACTGAGTCTTTAGCTATTACTGCCCAAAATGACCTTTACATCGGTAATAATCCCCTAAAGTTTATCTGGGCAGATCGTCTCTATGCTTTGGCAGAGCTGCCGAACCATGGGGGCGGGCAACCAGACTGGCTGTTTATCACCCCGCTGCCCGAGACAGCAGCTCTCTCAGACCACGGCACCGATGATGACCCGTCGCTGCTAAGCCGCCTTAATCAGCTAGCTGAAGCGAGTGGGTTAACGGTCAACGCTATTCAGCTCGATCAGACGCCCGTTACCGTTTGGACCAAGTTGGTCACCCTAAATCAGGACAAGCTGCAGTTGCAGACTCAAATTAAGGGGCTGGTCGCTCAGCATAACGGCTACAGCATCCTGGCGACCTCGGCTCAGGCGATGGATCAAGCCCTCGATGCCGACCAACAGAGCCTCGCCGCGAATCCAGCCTTTCAGCAAACTGTTGCATCCTTGGGCGATCGCGACAGCGGCGTCTTTTATTTGGACTGGTCAACATTAGCGCCTCAGTTCTCGGCCAGTCTGCCATCGGCTCGCTGGTTTAGCTTTTGGGGTCAGCCCTTGCTAGACCACTTGCAGTCTCTAGCCATTCGCAACCGAGCAAACCGTCAGGATTTGATTGAAAGTGATATGTTTATCCGACTGGTGGAATAGTGCGGATCAGCTATGGCCGATATCTGGCACATTTTGAAGCGGGGGCTAACCGCAAATGCCCTCTCACCTGAGCAACTGCGGCAGCTTATTGAATGGGAACGGGCTGATGCTCGACGGGCGATCGCCTGGGGCATTACCGAGCAGACGGCTGAAGAGGCGATCGCGCTACGATTTAGCTGGCTACGGCGTGTCACAACCATTCTCTCCTGCCTGCCCCTACCCAGTACCCGGCTTGCCGTAATATTGCCCCATCTGTGGCAACTGTGGCTGCCGCTGGCGCTTCAGCTCAAGCAGGCCCACGGCCAGCTAGGGCGTCCGTTAATCCAAGGCATCCTCGGCGGGCAAGGCATAGGCAAAACCACCCTCTGCCAAATTTTGCACATTCTGCTGGCTGAAATGGGGCTACAGGCTGTCAGCATTTCCATCGACGACATCTATAAAACCTATGCTGAACGTCAGCGGCTTCGACAGGTAGACCCCCGGCTGATTTGGCGAGGGCCACCGGGCACCCATGATATCGAACTCGGCCAGCAAACTCTGATTCAGCTCCGAGAGGCCGGGCCAGATTGTTCCGTTGCTATCCCCCGGTTCGATAAGTCTCTTCACGGCGGCGAAGGCGATCGGGTTGAACCTGAGCGAGTCAAAAATATTGACATTGTGCTGTTTGAGGGCTGGTTTGTCGGCGTATGCCCGATTGATGCTGCAGCATTTGAGTGCCCCCCGCCTCCGATTGATACCGAGGCCGATCGGGAGTTTGCCCTGGCCATCAACCAGCAACTCCACAGCTATCAGCCACTCTGGGCGCTGCTCGATCGCCTGATGGTTCTCTATCCCTGGGACTACCGACTGAGTCAGCAGTGGCGGCGGCAGGCGGAGCACGCTATGAAAGCGACTGGCAAATCCGGTATGGATGATGCCTCCATCGACCAGTTTGTCCGATATTTCTGGCAGGCTATTCATCCCGAACTGTTTCTGCCAGCTTTAATTAAAGATTCAGAGAAGACCGATTTAGTTGTTGAAATTCAAGCCAATCGGAGCCTAGGCTCCGTTTATTGCCCTTAAAAACTGGGTACTATTTGTCTGGCGTCCCAGTCGAGTCACAGTTGGCCTTAATAAGTCCCGATTCAGCAGCCTAGCCAAGCCCCAGTTTGGCAAGAAATGTTTAGGGCAGCGCTACAAAACGATAAACGTTTCCAGATTCTCTATTATTGTAGGTTGGTACCAATGTCGAGCACCATGAGTCACAACGTAAGCGTAATCGAGCCAAGCGGCATCCTAGATGGCACAAAAGCTGCGGAGTTTCGCAGCCAAATTAACGAAGCCCTTCAGACGGATGCAGACACCCTGCTGGTGGATCTTAAAGATATTACGTTTATTGATAGCTCTGGATTAGGTGCGCTGGTAGTGGCCCTCAAAGCCGTCAAATCCAAGGAACGGCAAATGTATATCTGCTCTGTCAATGAGCAAATTCGCATGCTGTTTGAGTTAACCAGCATGGAGCGGGTATTTGAGGTGTTTAGCGATCGCGAAGCGTTTGAAACCGCAATCGCAAATCGGTAGTCTCTTATTTTCTGATAACTGCTACTTTTCAGTAACTGCTACTTTTTAGTGACTGCTACTTTTCAGTGACCAGCTGAATGTTTCAACGGGCGGCCATAGCAAGCCGCTGGTAGGCTCAGAGAGGTTCAGACTGACCACATGTCAGATTGATTTTACAGAAGCTACTCCAGCGATATCCGATGCGGTGAGTAATCTGACCCAAACTTCAAATAAAAAGCGCGCCGATTGCTCGGCGCGCTTTTTATTTGAGGAAATCAACTCTACGAATTCTTAGTTAAGCCGACCTGCTGGTTGGATCTGCTTAAGGCAAACTGCGAGCCAGATTTAGGTTAATACCCCCAGCAATCTGGCCAGTGCGGTAAATCTCAGCGCTAGGCATCCAGAGAGACTTCAAACTCATCCACCAGGTAGGTAGAGGCTTTTTCAATAGTGGGATAGTCCCACAGCAGTGTAGAAGGAAGCTCCAAATCGAGCCAATCTTCTAAGTCGCCTACAAGGGTCACAGCATCGATGGAATCAAGGCCATAGCGAGTTAAAGGTTGCTTGACCTCAATGGTGCTGGGATCAAGGGAAAGAACCTCAGCCAGTTGATTAACGAGCCAAACTTGAATGGCCTCAACAGGAGAAGCAGCCGTTTGGGTGTTAGCGGTGGTTGTATTCATGATTTTGCAGGGTCTTAAAGGACGGTTGATTGAGACTAGGCTTGCAGTTGTAGTTCAGGGGTGACTTCCTCAGCGCTGTCTGACGATTGACCAGAGCGCGCTAGCTGGAAGGGAACAATTGAGAACATTTTGTCCTCGTGATAGAGCCGCAGCATTTCCTCGGCGATCGCCTCGTAGTATGCTTCGGCAACCGGGGGCAAATCGAGCCGCTTTTGGGACAGCAGCCGATGCAGGCACAGCACCAGCCATTCTCCCTTGGCAAAGAAATCGCCAAGCTGATGACGGTTGTGTAGCCACATCTGTACGCAGGCGAGGCCAGCATGCAGGCGGCAGTAGTGCTTCGCCAGCTCGAACGACTCGAAAGACTGATCGTGGCCGTGCTCAAAGCCTGACTGAGCAATTTGCTCATCTTGGGCGTCAAGCTCCTCACGAATGACTTCTACTAAAGCGATCGCCTCTTGCAGCATCGTCTGGTTGACATCCGCAGCGCCAACTAAAGACTTCAACTGATCTAGGGTGGGTTCCAGACCGTGCATCACGTCGTCAGCGCCACGGCTAATCAGCTCTAGCTTTTGGGGCGCGAACGCAGGCAGCGGTTGATCTAAGGCAAAGCTGTTCTTCAAGCGGGCCAGCAGTGGTTCAAGCTGGGTTGGCTTGCGACGGGCGCGGGCTTTGGCCAACTGTCGTCGCTGCAAAATCAAAGCATGTAAATTCACCACGGAGCTGCCGTCGAACACGCTAATGATGGCGCTATCGCGCAGCATTTTTTGGAAAACGCCAGCATCATGCTCATCACGCATATAAAAGCGCGCCCCCAGCACCACAGAGATGTCCTGCATCATCTTTTCCAGCGTGACAGG
>JBCDFX010000214.1:0-7019 GCA_039177155.1 Cyanobacteria bacterium P01_H01_bin.119 | reverse complement strand
TGGGTCTACCCGGTACCATCCAACTTGGGGCAAATAAACGGCATTAAAGCCGTGCAAACTATAGGGCGCGCCCCGATCATCCACACTAAGCCGCTGATAGCAAAATCCTGCGGGAATCTGGTTGGCCCTAAGCAAGGCGGCTAGCAGATGGCTTTTGGCAAAGCAGTAGCCGGTCTTGTATCGAAGGACATCGGAGGCGCGCCAAGTAACCGGATTTATTTGATAGTCAAAGCTGTGACGAATTTCATCTCGCACCCATTCGTAGCAGGCTTGAGCGATTTCAGTGGGGCCCTGCCGATGGGCGGCCAGTTGCTTTGCCTGGGCCATAATTTGCGGATGGTGAGAGTCAATGGCTTCGCTGGGCTGTAGATAGGCGTTTGCGGCAGGGCGTGAAGTCTTGGGTAAGGGCGTCACTATCTTATTGGCTGGCTTTTGTGCCGAAGAAGTCGATGCGGTATTCGGTAATCTTCATGCCCGTTTGGTCTTCTACCTGGCGGATGATGTCTTCCGGTAGCTCAATATGGATATCTATAATTTGATCTGATTCTAGACAGTTGACGTGACTGTGAGTGGTGCTGAGGTTGCCGTAAAGTCTGCCGTCGGAGCGCTCTAAGCACTCGATAATGCCCTTTTCCGATAGAGCGTCCAAATTTTGGTAAACCGATGTGTGACCAATGTCGCGCCCGTCCCGGTTGAGACGGTCGTAGATTTCTCGCGCAGAGAGGTGCTCCGGCGTTTGCCACAGCAGTTCCAAAATATATCGGCGCTGGCGACTCATGCGCATACCCAGCGATTGACACTGCTCTAAGGCATCGTCGAGCGATTGCAACGATTGTGCTGCCGCAAGTTTATGGGTCCTGCCGTTTTGCATAACTGCTCCGATTGCATTCATCCGCTTGCATCAGTCCACTTGCATTTATCCAATTACATTTTGGGGACAGCGGTTTCTGTCTGTTTTCTATTTTAGTGCCCAGATATAGGTTTCAGCCCATAGACCTCGACTTGAGTCGAAGTGGCGCTTATCGCTTTAGTCAGATACCCACTGCTAAACCGGCGGCGATCGCCAAGCATCCGGCTGCTGAAAGCGATGGATATCTTCAATCACCTTTACCCAGCCTGCGGTAACAGAAGCCACAATGCGATCGCCCTTCTCCTGGGTGGCGACTGTCGCATCGCCCAGCACGCCGCTGCGACTTAAATCGCGGGTTGTCCAAGCAAAGGGCAATTTACCCTCCATACTAAGCAAACTATCCTGCGGTAGTCCATGGGGAAATTCTTTGACCGCCTTGTCCAGATTGACCTGCTCAGGCAGCAGCGACAGCATAACGCTGGTTTCTGCATCTCCAGCGTGAATGCCCAGGTGTTTTTCCTGCTCGCTCAATAGATGCCCCGCATCGTGAGGCGCTTTCCACACAAATAGAGGAAACACCATAAAATCTTCGTAGCGCTGGTGCAGATCCCTCGCCACAATCTCTAGCACCTGGGGCTGCCCGCCGTGGGCATTGACAAACACTAGCTTGCGCAATCCGGCCCGATAGAGACTCTCACCCACCTCGGTAAGCACCGAGATTAAGGTCTGGGCCGATAGGGTGACAGTACCGGGAAAATGCCAATGTTCGTTGGATTTGCCATAGTACAGCGGCGGCAGAGCATAGGCTGGAATCTCTGGGGATAGCAGCGCTAGAGCTTTGCCCAAAATATGAGTCGCGATCGCAGCATCTACAATCAGCGGCAGGTGAGGGCCATGCTGCTCGATAGCGCCAATCGGCTGCAAAATAACCGTGTTGACCTTGTCAGCCAAGGCTTTAACGGCTGTCCAAGACAGGTAGGGGAAAAAGCGATGGGGCGGGATAGGGCCGTGCATAAGTCAAACAACTCTTCTGCTGGATTTTTGGGCTGATCACTTGACAAAAACCGACCAAACTGTAAATATAGATACAGAAATAAATCGTTCATCCCCCAAGCGTTGGTTTGAATGCTTCTTCGTTAGGAGTCAGGTTTAAGTCAGGCGTCAGGGACGGAAGTAGGGATATTCCCGAAGGAACGCGCCTCCATCTCTACAGTTGTTACACAAAGAGGCGAAATCCATGAATCTGTTTTATCGCGGTGTTAAGTACGAAGCTCCCCAAAATCAAGTTGAAATGGGCGAGACCGAAATCATTGGTCGCTATCGCGGCGCAGCCATTTCCCGGCGTTCCGTAAAGCACGCTCCGGTGCAAAATCGGGTCTCCGGTTTGAAGTATCGCGGCGCTGAAGTTCGCTAGTTTTAAGTCGCTTTCAACTTGTTAGTGGTTGTTTGAGTGTTACAGGCTCCTTTAAGGGGCCTGTTTTTTGCTTTTATTTCTGTCTACAGCAGCCGATCGGCTAGGGGGCAACAGATATCTTTAAAGGCTTTGGCGTCTATATGATGACAGCCCCTAGTAATCGCAGGCAAATCCTTCATCTTCAAACGCTCTAATTTCATCTTGTAGAACGTCGTCAAACCCCTCTCCTGGGGGAATTGGAGGCGCTTCAGGTTCCTGCGGATTGGCGCATCCTCTTGGCTCTAAACATTCGCAGGTGTAATTTTCCCCAGGCGATGGCGGCGGAGGTTCAGGGCCTTCACCACGGTTGCGCTCCTCCATAGGAGGACCGCTGACAAGGACAGCGATTAGGCCGATAACTAAGGCGATCGCTCCCAGCCCGCCGCCAATCAGTATGGGCATCTTGCGGCTGTTCCCCTGAGCGGGGGATATATCTGCCAACATCTGCTGCTGGGTTGGCGCAGTGGCATCTACTGAAACGGGCGGTAAAGTTTGCGCTGGCGGAGCACTGGATGGTTTTGCCTGGTCAGATTCATTGATAGTTTTAGAACCGGCAGTTTTAGGGCTAGCAGTTTTGGGGCTGGCTGCTTTGGGGATCAGGCGATCGCGGACGGGCTGCACCGCTTCATCGGTTAGCCCTAGCACCAGCTGATAGCGATCCAAGTCTTCCCTTGTGGTCTGAGACAGCGGCGACTCTTTCTTTAGCGCCTGCTCTAGGGCGGTTTTATAGCGCTTCAGTTTTTCCTGATACTCCCGGTAAGGTTGCAGCACCTCCGATTCAACTTTTTCGGTTGCCGCCTGGTCTAGGTTTAGCTCTTGACGGAGGGCATCTAGGGTGTAGCGACCAATGGTAGAGATCTCGCCCCGACTGGCAAAGTGTTCCACCTCTTTGCGGTAGCGGGTCTGCGGGTCGCCCACGGCTGCCTTAGCTAATAAAATTTTGAATCCCTGTTCTACAGCATAAATTTTGGGCTTCATCGCCGGCGAAACTTCCTGCACTTTTTGAGCGGCATACTCGTGCAGTTCGTCTATTGAAACCATGCCGTCGTTGTCCGTATCGGCGACGCCTTTTTCAATGCCTTCCACGATAAAGCGGGTATACACTGACAAGCTGTCAGTCTCATCTTCAAAGGAATATTGAGTAGCGCTAGAAGAGGTTAGCACCGCTCGCCCCTCGCCCCCGAGCTGGTCGGCGATATCAATCTTGCCGTCGTCTTTAGCCGTCATGCCCTCGGCAAAAGCACCGCTAAAACAGCAGTCTAAGATAACAACCTGGCGTTTACAGCGGCTATCGCTCATAATTCCCTGGACAAAGTTAGCCGGCACCGCTGTAGCCTTAATTAACTCGCCTCGATTATTCTTGCGGGTAATGCGGGTTGCAAAATAGAGCCGCCCGCTGTCGTCTTTAATGCCGTGACCCGACAGGTACAGTAGCGTCAGATCCTGTCGATTTGCACTAGAAAACAGAGTCTCTATAGCAGTTTGCATGGCCACTGGCTCAGGGTCGTTGAGCACTTCAATCTTGTCAAACCCGCCTAGATTGCCATCACGCAGAATGCGCTCCATTGCCTGAACGTCTTCGCGAGCGCTAGGTAGGGGAGATAGGCCCGGTTCGTAGTCGGTGGTACCAATCAGCAGTGCAGTTTTGACCATAAAGCGTGGGTGATGATACCAATTGACTTTACAACACAGTACAAAATGAAAAGCGCGATCGCCTGTGATCGGTTACCCTAAAGCCGTTGATTTGGCTCATATTGTCGCGTTAACCAGCTCGCTTGCGGCACCGAGTGTCTCTAAAATGCTTAGACTACCAGCGATTTGGCTTGCAGTCTTATCTCAGCCCAACTGACGTCTGCCATACCATCTGCTCTAAATCAACTTTATCCGCTATTGCCGCCGTTATGGATACCGCTACCATTCCCCTGCCGTCCCAAATCGCCCGTCCGCCAGAGCTGCAGGTGGTCGGAATGACTAAGCAGTTTGGCTCCCTGGTTGCCCTCGACGAGGTTTCCATGACCGTGAGGCCCGGCAGCTTTCACGCCCTGTTGGGGGAAAATGGTGCCGGCAAAAGCACCCTGGTCAAATGCATTATGGGATTTCACGCGCCTACGGCGGGCAAGATTTTGATCGATCAGCGGGAGCAAACTATCCGCAGCCCTAAAGATGCTCACGGCTGCGGTATCGGCATGGTTTATCAGCACTTCACCTCGGTTCCAGCCATGACCGTAGCTGAAAATCTGGTGCTATCTCGCTACGACACCCGGGCCATTATCAACTGGAAACAAGAATCTGAGGCGCTGCGCGCCTTTATGGCCGATGCCCCCTTTCAAGTTGAGCTAGAAACGCCCATTGCTCAACTGGCTGCGGGACAAAAGCAGAAACTAGAAATTCTTAAGCAGCTCTACCTTAAAAGCCGCATCCTGATTTTGGACGAGCCGACTTCGGTGCTAACGCCCGTAGAAGCCGACGAAGTTTTAGGACTGTTGCGTCAGTCTGTCGAAGCCGGACAGCTCAGCGTGCTGCTGATTACTCACAAATTTCGAGAAGTTACCGCCTTTACCGATGAGGTAACCGTCCTGCGAAAAGGCAAATTGGCGGGCAATGGTCTGGTCAAAGATCTCTCCGTAGAAGCAATGGCCGCCATGATGCTGGGAGAAGAGCGGCAAACCAAAGACGTTCCTAAAACCCCCTTTGCCGAACGCTCGGTTGTTTTAGAGGTGCGTAACCTAGCCGCCAACAAAGACAATGGGCTACCCGCTATCAGCAATATCAATCTAAGCGTTCATCAAGGAGAAATCGTTGGAATCGCGGGTGTTTCAGGTAATGGGCAACGAGAACTGGTAGAGGTACTGGCCGGACAGCGAGTGCCTACCAGGGGTGCGGTAACGGTAAACGGTGAACCCTATAGCGCTACCCGCGCCGAGATGGATCGCCACCGGGTCTTTTCGCTGCCGGAGGAGCCCCTGCGCAATGCCTGCGTTCCGCATATGAGCGTGGCGGAAAATATGGCCCTGCGCACCTTTGATAAACCGCCCCAGGCCAAATGGAATGTGTTGTTGATGCTCAAAGCCATTCGTCAGATGGCCCAGGGATTAATCCAAACCTTCTCGGTTAAAACCCCATCGCCAGAGGTTCCGGTAAGCCATCTTTCTGGGGGCAATGTGCAGCGAACTGTGCTGGCCCGGGAGCTTTCCTCTGATCATATTCGTTTGCTGATTGCGGCTAATCCCTGCTTCGGCTTAGATTTTTCTGCGGTGGATTTTATTCACAGCGCCATTGTAGAGGCGCGAAATCGCGGGGTAGCGGTGCTGCTGGTTAGCGAAGACTTGGATGAGCTGCTAAGCCTAGCCGACACCATTATTGTGATTAGCGAAGGAGAATTTGTTTATAAAGGCCCGGTGGGACAGGCTGATTTGACCCTGATTGGGCAAAAAATGGCTGGGCATTAGTTAAAGCGTTATAAGTCAATAATTGACCCAAAATCAATAACATCTTCTCAAGATAGGCAACTCAAAACTATGGCGGCGATCGCAGCTCGACCCTACGACTATCTTTTGCCCACTGAAACCCGTGTGGCCCTGTTGATTATTGATATGCAGCGAGACTTTTTGGAGCCGGGAGGCTTTGGGGAGGCCCTGGGAAATGACGTGTCTCAGGTTAACGCGATCGCGCCCACGATCAAGACTTTACAAAGCGCATTTCGAACCCTCAAGTGGCCCATTTTTCAAACGGTGGAAGGACACGCTCCCGACCTGTCGGATTGCCCTCCCAGTAAGCGCGATCGCGGTCAGGCCAGCCTGAAAATTGGCGATTCTGGTCCAATGGGGCGCATTTTGGTGCTGGGAGAGCCCGGTAACGGCATTATTTCTGAGCTTTCGCCTCTGCCGGGGGAGACGGTGATTCCCAAGCCGGGCAAAGGAGCGTTTTACAACACTAATTTAGAGTTTTTGCTTAAGACGCACAGCGTCACGCATCTAATTATCACTGGGGTAACCACCGAGGTCTGTGTGCAAACCACCATGCGAGAAGCCAACGATCGCGGCTACGAGTGTCTGCTGGTGGAGGATGGGACCGCTAGCTACTTTCCCGAATTTAAGCAGGCTACGCTGGAGATGGTGCGCGCTCAAGGGGGCATTGTGGGCTGGACGGCGACCGCTGAGCAGGTGTTGGCGGGTATTGCTGCAAAGTCGCCTGAAGCAGTTTAGGGCTGTTTAAGATTGGAAATGCCTAAGACTGGGACTGCTTAAGACTGGGACTGCCCAAGACGATAGAGCAATAGCTCTGCGCCGCCGTAGTAGCGAGTGGTTTGGCCCAGGGCGATCATGCCCAAGCGCTCCATCACCCGGGTTGAGCGCTGGTTGCCTACCATCGCCACAGCGTACAGTTCGCTCAGATTCAAGCGCTGAAAGCCGTAGTCTACAGTACGCTGGGCCGCTTCGGTCGCAAAGCCTTGCCCCCAGCTTGCAGGGCGAAAGTGCCAGCCAATCTCATAGTCGCCGCTGGGATCGCCGCAGCGGTCGGGAAGCTGCACTAGCAGGATATTGCCGATAATTTGCTGACGCTGCCGTTCAATTACTGCCCAGACTCCGCTGCCGTCTGCGGCTTGTTCGCTGCGATCGCAGTAGCGCTGCAGGCGATCGCGCACCTGAGCCATACTTTGAGCAGTGGTTTTGTCGCCGATCCAGTCGGTTACGCGGCGATCGCCATAGATGGCTA
>JBCDFX010000213.1:0-7032 GCA_039177155.1 Cyanobacteria bacterium P01_H01_bin.119 | reverse complement strand
GTTCATAGCAACACTGGTGATAGAGGATGCCTCACAGCATAATTTTTATCTCACCACAGTGAATCAACCCTGTCCTTCAACTGGAGTAACTAATTTAGTTGGCGGCGGAGGCTACGCAGACATTAGAGGGCTCGCTTTTATATCTTCTGTTCCTAAAGATGCCCCTGAGGATGTTCCCGAACCTGTTTCCGTGCTTAGCCTGCTAATTGTTGGAGCTGTTGCTGCTGGCGATGCATTGAAAAAGAAGACCACTTAAGTTCTTCTTTCATGGCTATTTACAATAGTCTTTTCCATCTCAATGCCACCAGGTCAGTAAAGCTTAACCTCTTCAGCTCATTACAGGCTTAAGCCGAATCTAGAAGGAAGGATGTAGCAGGTGGAAAGACGACGCTGTTACCTTACACAGTGGACTGGGCAACGATTAAACCATCTTATAACCGTCAAATCGCTGAAACAATGCCAGGAGGCGGACTTGAACCGCCGACACGAGGATTTTCAGTCCTCTGCTCTACCAACTGAGCTATCCCGGCGAGGGATAAATGCCCCTATTTTTTAGGGCTTTATCAAAGTAACAAACTAGGGTGAGCCTTAGCAAGCCGTTCTGCAAAGATTTCAGTGGTGGCTCGATAGGCGCGATCGCCCCGCGGTACAGCGCTGACAGAGCGGGCAGAAGCGATCGCGCAACAAGCTTAGATAGGGCGAAGGCGCGCCACTTTCAACAGGAATTCGCCCGATCCTTGCCCCGCGTAGGCTCGAATCCGAACGGTGTAGGTGCCTGATTGGGTAATCCGAGCAAACAGCAGCGAGTTAGTAGAGCCATCTGGGCCATCATCATTTTCGCCAACGGTGATGCCCGCAGGGCTCATTAGAGTAACCAGCGTATCAAATTCACTTGAAATCACGTCGATGGCAACTTGGTCACCTTCTTCTAGATAAACCGTATAGTCGCGGGCATAGCCGCCAAACCCGGTGGGAATATCTTGCTCAGAGAGTTGATCGGTGATTTCTCGGCTACCGGGTAAAGCGATTGGCGAATAGATTGCAGTCTGGGCTTGGGCAGTGCCAACTTCGAGGGCAATCGCTAACAGCGCTGCCGGAACAAATATGGAGCGGCGGAAGCTGCGATTTAACAATTTCATCATGATAACGACGGCTGAATGGATAATTTTGGTAGCTCAACTAAGTCTGAGCCCAGTACTTAGTAGTCCCAAATTGAAGGATATTTTCGCTTTGGGTGAGTCATTATGGTCTCATTTTTCGGGCTACCCCGTTAAACATCGGGATTGCCTTAGATTTCGCAATATGCAGCAGATAGTTCAATAAAAAATATGGTGATTTGAGGCGCTGCCGCGCTGTTGGAAGGGGTGCCTAAAAAGGCTAAAATTGCAGCACCCCGCTGAAAAGCTCAGGCAAAGGTTGCCAGTCAGATTGCTGCTGTGCCAATAGCTGCAGCGATACTGAGGGCGGTGAGCAAGCTGACTAAAGCTCTAGGTCCTGATTTGGTGCATCAGCGCCGGTTGCCTAATCCCAGATGCCATGGACGATCAAAACCTGCCGCAGTTGCTGTGGACCCGGTGGAATCGACTGCTAGATCAGCTGCGATCGCGGCTGCCCAGCACTCTCCAATCGCGGCTTTCGGCGCTGTCAAATACGGTGCTGACTGGATTGATCGGTGGTTTAGCCGTTTTGCTATGGGTGATAGGGTCTAATTCGTCGTCGCCGTCATCTGCCGCGATTGCGTCACCGAATGATGTATCGGTCGATCAAATGGAGTCAGCGCCAGACTTCGGCCCAGAGCAAATCGCTGCGGTTCAAGATCAGATCAGCGCGATCGCAGAAAAATTTGAGCCAGAGATTTTACAATCGGTACAGCCCGATTTTCGCCAGAGCATGCTTTTCGTCACCATAGAGCCCCGGTGGTACGACTTAGCTCCAGAGCGTCAAGACGCCTTAGCCCAAGGGATTTGGCAACAAGCGCAAACCCTTAGCTTCGAGAAACTAAAGCTTAAAGATCCCGCCGCATTTACGATTGCCCGCAGTCCAGTGGTGGGCGATCAAGTGATTATTCTGTGGCGCAGACCCAAACCCGAAGCCCCAGAAATATAGGGCGCGTCATCAATTAAAACCAGAATGCTTCCGGTATAAGCTTTACCGCGCCCGCCCCGCATAACAAACTACGGGCTGAAACACCTTCCGCATAAAGACTTGACCGCTAAATGATGACAGTCCCTAGACCTGGTCAGATTGTTTTTATATCAACTACTCCAGCGATATCTGGTTTGTGCGCAATCTGACCAAAGCCGTATCACACTTCAGGGGCTGGCATCGATATCCAACGAGTTCCCGCGCCTCGGCGCTCATCATCTTCGGGAAACTGGTTTCGCTCAGCACTGGTACTGGGATAGACTGCTGAATCTGGCAGATAAGTGGTTACCATAATTAGCATGCAAATGCCGCTAAGCAGGGTTAGACCGTAGGGAAGCGTAAGGAAGCGAATAAATAGCGTTTTCATCATGAACGACCGCAGCCAAAGGTACAGCAAAAAACTGATGCATGGGCGGGGGCTAGACTGAATACTCTGACGACTTAAACGGGGTATATTGCAATCCGCCGAAGGGTGCGGGCGGGGTTGCAAGTCGTCTTGGATTTCGGGGTTGGTATTATTTTTAACGATAAAGCCTATAATACTTACGGACTCAACCGGTCGTTTACAAAAGCTTTAACCCATCTCAAAGTCTTATATGATGGCTCAAAAATATTGCTGATGATGAGATAGCCCTCCGACGTCAATCCTGCTTTTGGCCGCTGTAGTGTTGGCGTTGGCGCTGGAGCGAACCACCGGGCCCGTGAGATTGAAAGTTGACCAAATTATCAATTTTCAGTATCTGGATAGAGTAAGGACTGTCCGGATTCTCGACCGGCAAGTCTGAAGGGCTTTTCAAGGTGGGGCAGTCATTTAGACCGATAGGGCAGCCGCATTACAGGCAACACGGCAGAGCAACAAACCTATTCCTCAGTTCAATCCAGCCCTACTTAGCTTAGTCAGCATTCACTCATACCAATCGGGGCTATCACTGTGCATCTTTTTCGGCATTCTCAGTTTTCCAGACTGCAGATCAATCGAAAATTACCGTATTCACTAAAAATTTGGAGTCGAACGCTGCTGCTGACCAGTGCGATCGCAATGGCAGCGCTAACGGTCGTAAAACATATGGGCCTGCTAGAACCGTTGGAGCTTGCCAGCTACGATGCTTTTAGCCGCCGGCAGGCAGGCTTACCCGATGATTCTCGGCTGTTAATTGTTGGGGTTACGGAAGAAGATTTGCAGCAGTACGGCTGGCCGCTGCCGGATGATGTGCTAGCCCAGGCCATAGAAACGCTTCAGTCTCACAATCCTCGTGTATTAGGGCTTGATCTGTACCGCAGCGCGTTAACGATTGACTCCCAGCGGCTCAGCGATCAGCTTCAGGCAGATAACCTAATTGCGGTGATGAATGTAGGCAACAATCCGCCTGAAGGAGAAGTTCCGCCGCCGCCGATAGTGCCCTGGGAACGGGTTGGCTTTAACGATGTAGTGATCGATGGGGATGGAACCCTACGGCGCGGTTTGCTCTTTGTAGGCAGTCAGGATGAGCGATCATTTTATGCATTTTCGCTGCGGCTCGCATTGCGCTATCTAGCTGCCGATAGCCTTTCTGTGCAGGCGACTCAACGGGCGTTGGTGATTGGTGACGCCGAGATTCCAGCAATACCGAACAATTTTGGCGCTTATCAAACCATTGACGATCGCGGCTATCAGATTTTGTTGCGCTACCGTTCTGATCAGAGTCCTGCGCCAGAGCTATCCCTCAGCCAGGTGTTAAGCAATCGCTTTGATCCAGCCCTAGTTAGCGATCGGATTGTTGTGCTAGGCTCTGCCGCCGCCAGCCTTAAGGATCAGTTCTATACGCCGTTTAACACCTGGCGGAGCCGCAATTTTTCCATGTCTGGAGTGGTAATCCATGCTCAAATGGTTAGCCAGCTTTTAGATATTTTGGAGGGCGATCGCGCCCTATATCAATCCCTGCCAAATTGGGCCGAACTGGTATGGCTACTGGCTTGGTTAGCGATCGCCAGCCAAATCGCCTGGATATTAAATCGCCCCGTCCTGCTGGGGCTGGGCACCGGCGGAGTGATGGTTATCCTGTGGGGCGTCAGCGCTGCCGCTTTTAGTCAACTAATCTGGCTGCCGCTTGCTGAGCCAGCCCTCGGTATCATTATGGCCAGCGGTGCAGTGGTTCTACAAAAACTCCTGTATCGCAGCACCCACGATGAATTGACCGGTCTCCCCAGTCGCGAACTGTTTGTAGCGTATGTCGGTCGTGCCCTATCGCGCTGGCGGACAAAGCAGAAAACTCCGGTGACCGTCGCCTTTTTAGATATTGATCGCTTTAAGCTGATTAACCAAAGTTGGGGACACACCACAGGCGATCGCATCCTAACCACTCTGGTACAGCGATTGCAAACCGTGCTGCCGCCGTCAGCCCATCTTTCGCGAGTGGGCGGCGATGAATTTGCCCTGCTCTTTGAGCGCATGCCGCAGGCAGATATTGACACGCTGCTATATTCCGTGCAGGCGGCCTTGGCGCGTCCGTTTATGGTTGATCGGCAGCGGTTTTCTGTCACCACTAGCATCGGTATGGCGCTGACCCAAACCGGCCAAACCTATGCACCAGAAGACTTGCTGCGAGACGCTCACACTGCGATGTACCGGGCCAAGACATTGGGCAATGCTCGTCATCAGCTTTTTGCCTCTGGCATGTTGGCGGAGGCAAAACGACGCCTCAATCTCGAAAACGACCTTCAAGATGCCCTTAAGGCTCAAGCTTTTACCCTCTACTATCAGCCTATTATCTGTTTTCAAACCGGCAAGCTCAGCGGATTTGAAGCGCTGCTTCGCTGGCGGCAGCCAAATGGAGAATTTTTACCGCCTGCGGAGTTTGTTCCGGTGGCTGAAGAAATCGGGCTAATCACGACTATCGGCAGCTGGGTCTTTCAATCGGCATGCGAGCAATTAAAACGCTGGCAGCAGCAGTTTACGGGTTTAAATATCACCCTCAGCATTAACTTATCCCGGCGGCAGCTAGAGCAGCCGGATTTGGTCGAAAAAATTGGGCACGTGCTATCGACCGTAGGCTTAGACGGTCACTGCATTCGTTTAGAAATTACCGAAAGCGTGGTGATGGTCAATCCGGAAGAGACGATTCAAACGATGGTGCGCCTAAAAGATCTGGGCATCCAGTTGAGCATTGACGATTTTGGTACAGGTTATTCGTCGTTAAGCCTGCTGCATCGTTTCCCCATGGACTCGCTAAAGGTAGATCGATCGTTTGTCAGTCGGATGGATCGCAGCCACGAGGATCTAGAAATTGTTAAGACTGTAATTGCGCTGGGCCATAAACTGGGGTTTTCTATTGTGGCCGAGGGGATTGAACAGCACGCTCAACTGGCTCTATTACAGCAGGTCAACTGCGACTATGGGCAGGGCTACTTATTTGCCCCGCCGCTGTCTCACGAACAGGCGGTCAATCTATTGACCAGTTGTCCAACCTGGTGCTGAGGTTAATTTTGGGTAAGCTAATAGGCTCCTTTGCGCTGGAGAACCGCACCAACGGTCTTCCAAAGAAGGGCAACATCATAAGCAACTGACCATCGGCTCTGGTAGCGCAAGTCTAAAGCGACAATCTCCTCGAAGTCATCGATTCCAGAGCGTCCGTGAACTTGCCATTCACCGGTAATTCCGGGCTTAATATTGAGCCGCTGCCAGTGATAAGGACAGTACTGGTCAGCCTCGCTGAGGGTTGGCGGGCGGGTTCCCACTAGGCTCATCTGACCGCGCAGGACGTTCCAAAACTGGGGAAACTCATCCAGGCTGGTTTTACGCAGGAACTGCCCAACGCGAGTAATACGGGGATCGTCTTGGTTTTTAAAGATTAGGCCCTTTGCCTGATTTTCAACCAGATGCATAAGCTGATCCGCATTGCTCACCATAGAGCGAAATTTCCAGATACGAAACGGTCGCCCCCGGTAGCCGCAGCGAACCTGGCTATAAAAGACAGGGCCAGGGCTATCTAGCCAAATTGCGATCGCAACCGGAATCAGCAACACCGCCAAAATTCCCAGTCCAGCCAGTGCGCCTAGGATATCTAACAGCCGTTTGGCTGTGCTGAAGGTAGAGGGATGAACATCGAACTGTTCACATTTGAGTGCTCCAGATTGGTAACCCCCTTGGGAAAAGCCTGAATGACTCAAGCGCTCAGGATAAGGAGCCTGCGCGTAGGAAGATGGCGTGAATTTAGAAGAAATCAGCAAGATAAAGCAGTCCTGTTGCGCGGTGCTTGGCGAAAGTTGTCCCTATCGTAGGCAAGCTTTCCCGGCGATTGGGGGCGCTTAGAGATGGATTCTTACAATCTTTGAATGAAGTCCTGATTTCGTGAAAATCCAATGTTTTGAGAAACTTTTGGAAATTGGAAGGGATTCTATTGCGTTTGTCGCGTTGCTATGGATAGCTTCGGCCCTATAACCCTGAGTATGGGAGCCTCGCGACGCAGTCGAATGTCCTAATCAGCCCTTCGACTGCAACAGGGCGCGTCATCAATTAAAACCAGAATGCTTCCGGTATAAGCTTTACCGCGCCCGCCCCGCACAACAAACTAGGGGCTGAAACACCTTCCCCATAAAGACTTGACCGCTAAATGATGACGGCCCCTAAAAGAATCGATAGCTTTAAGACTGCTGCCCTTTCAACTGCCTGGAATAGCCCATAGCAATCCAAAGGCTTGGATGGGTTGCCTGTCCGTGCTGCGACAGGTGACATCGGTGTGCTGATGGCAGCTGTCCGCGGGCTGCGCACAACCGAGGATCGCAAGGCCGCTTTGCTGCGCCACATTTGGCGGCCTGGTCGGTTTCGCGCGCTGCTGAAACGGTTTGGGTCGGGCAAGGTCCCGCCTGCGCGCGCGGCGATCCTCGCGGCAGATGATCCTTTTGCAAAGG